>NZ_JAAKUB010000034.1:0-39571 GCF_049174935.1 Aeromonas sp. 600886
TCGACCAGTGCCAGTTTAAAAGTCAGCGAGTAATCGCGCTGTGTCCGTTTCACACCTTGTCCCATCGGGTTCTCCATGTATTGGGGGGAAAGGTGTAAACCATATTCAGGACGGGACAGTCGAATAAAAAAAGAGCGCCTGACGGCGCTCTTTCAATTCTATCAATAATCAGAACTTCATGTTGAACTGGGCAGAGGCCAGGAAGGCGTTGCCGTGGGAAGTACCTTTCCAACGGAGGCTGTCGGAGTGGCTACGCAGACCTTCGTTGACGTCAACTTCTTTACCGTCCAGATAAGCCATACCAAAGTCAACGCTCATATCGGTGTTGATATGGTAGGTGGCACCGGCGCTGTACCAGATACGGTCTGAGTCGGGAATGCTCAGGCTGCGGTAGTCAGCTTCGATCGGGGTGTTGTCATAGGCAAAGCCCATGCGAGCTTCCCATGCCGGGTTGATATACCAGGTACCGCCGATTGAGTAACGAGTAGAGTCTTTAAACTTCTCATCCTTTTGCAGACATACGCCGCCAGCGCATTGGCCGCTGGTTGCTTTCAGCTCCTGGAAGGCACTCCAGTCAGTCCAGTTGACAGAGTAGTGAACGGCGAATTGCTGATTCAAACGGTGATAACCGGCAAACTCGGCCTGAGCAGGGAGATCCAGTTTCAGATTGCCATCAACAGTGCGGTTCCCTGAAGTGAGCCCCTGGAAGTCACCATCAAAGCTCATATCGACCTGTGAACGGTAGGTCAGAGCAAAGCGATGGTTCTCATTGACTTCGTACAGAGTGCCAACGTTCCAGCCAAAGCCCCAGGTATCGCCTTTCAGGTGAGCCAGGCGAGTATCTGTTGCCAGCGGGCCACCCTGGCTCGGTGGGTTCAGCGGACCCAGCAGACCAGCATAGCGGTTGAGTTCGGCAGCACCGTAAACAGCGTTGATACCGGCACCCACACTGAAGTGCTCATTGATACGATAGGCGATGTTCGGGTTGATATTGAGAGTCATCAGCTCGGTATCACCGGCACCGGCACCAGCCGGGAAGGTTTTGGAGTACTCGGTAGATAGCCCGTAATTTGAGAAGAGGCCGATACCCCAAGCCCACTGGTCATTCAGCGGCTGAATAAAATAAGCGGCAGGAACGAATGCTGACGGAGCAATACCTGATTCGCTGGCAGGAACTGTACCCAGAGGCGTAGCAACGCTGCCATTCACATCGACATCCGGCTTGATGTAGGTGCCGGAGACAGAAACCGCCATCTTGTCGAAGGTGGTCATGGCAGCCGGGTTACGGGCCAGCACGGAGGCGTTGTCGGCGATAGCCGCTTCACCGGCATAGGCGCGACCCAGACCGGAGGCCGAGTGCTCGTTCAACTGGAATGCCGCGGCATGGACTTGACCGGTGGCCAGCGCGATGGTGGCGGCAATCAGGCTCTTCTTGAAAATAGTTGTCGTCATGGTGTTCTCTCTTGTAGGCAGATTTTTTTGCCGATATTGGCTGCACGTTCAATGCAAACCTCGACAAAATCCGTTTTTATTTCAGCTTCTTCCCAATCAATTCTGGCGTGATTCTATGGATCTGGTAGGAGGTAAGAAATCAGACCAGTGACAGCAGAATACATAAAAGTGATCGACGTGTTAATCATTTGTTTTAACTTGCTGTTTAATTCATCATTTTCAGGGTCTAAAGGCGGAATATTGACCTGGATTGCCGATCTCCGTCACAAAAATAATTTTGTCAATTTTTCGAAATCTTGAGGCAAATGAGTGACAAAGGGGAGTAAACAGGGAGGGAACAGGCAGCGGCTCGTGACCGCCGCCTGCTATTGAGGATGGCTCTGAGGTTGTTAACCAGCGATGTTAAATGTCCCACTGCAGACGTGACTGCAGGGCGTTGGCAACAGGGGCAAGTGGCTCTTTCATCTCGCCAATCAGTACCATATTGGCGCCTTTGAGCTGGACTATCTCCCCTTTGAGGGTGCCATCATCAAAGGTGTCCTGTTGCAGGGTTAATGGCACATGTTTGGGCACTAAAAAGAGAGTGACTGGCCCCATCTTTCCCTGGATCACCATGTGCAAGGCCGGTCCCTGATAAAACGAGCAGTGATTGACATAGGTCACCTTGAGTCCATCCATCCCGCTTAAGGTGGCGCCATACTTCTCCATCTTGGCATTGATGCTATGCAGATTGACCTGCTCATCGACACCTTCAATAAAGGGTTCTTCACCATAGACATGAGCCATCGCCACCTGTGCGAGGGAGAGGGCCGCAGGAGCCGTTTCTGGCAGCGTGATCCAGCGGGTGCTCATTCCCAGCAGGAAGGCGACCGATGCAGCCAGGGCGATCTGGCGCCAGGATGTCGATGTCCGGATCTTGACCGGTGCCGTGCCAAGGGGGCGGGATGGCGGCATATCATCTGGCGCGTCACTGTCTTGCAGCATGGCTTGCCTGAGCAGGATCCGCTCGGCCAGTCCGGCGGGAACCTCTACCTGCATGGTGCGCTTGAGGCTTCTGTCGAACTGCTTCATCTCGTCGAGGTAGTTCCGATTGGCCTGGCTTGCTTCAGCAGTTTTGAGAAAGTCCGGTTGTTGATCGTTGGGCTGGATCATGGCGTTGCGGCGAAATTCGAGTTCATCCATGTCCGTGTCCTCTTGCTTGGTTCTTCTGCTCCATCGCCTCCTTGAGCTGGTTGCGGGCGCGAAACAGTCGGGTCATAACGGTGTTCTTGTTGAGGCCGAGCAGCTCGGCAATCTCCTCACCACTGAATCCTCCCACGACTTGCAGCAGCAGTGGCTCCTGATACTCCTCGGGCAACCGGGCGATGTGACGGTGCAACCACTCGTTCTCCATCTCCTGTTCGCTGTGCAGCGCATCGTGCTGGGGTTGAGGGTGATCGTCGAGATCAATCAGTTCCAGCTGTTTGCGTTCAAAGCGGCGGGCGTTTTCCCGTCTGAGGATGGTGATCAGCCACCCTTTGGCCGCCTTGTCATCCTGCAGGGTGTCGATAGCCTTCCATGCTCGCAGAAAGGTCTCTTGCACCAGATCTTCCGCTACGTTGGGATCCCGGGTCAGCCAGTAGGCATACCGGTATAGATCGCCGTGCAGCGCATGAACCAGTGCTTCAAATTTGGTTTGTTTGTCAGCCATGGGATCAGAGACCGGCGAAATGGCCGGATCATTTCCACCAATATGCTGCTGAGCACGTTTTTTTCTAAAAAACAGCAGTGCCATAGAGCAATCCTTGTCAGGGGGCGTGGCGGCGGAAGCGGTAACTCCCGTGCGCCAGCAGGTAAATCAGGTGCGCAATACCGGCAGCTTCATCTGCCCTGAGGGTACGCGCCAGAGCGCGCCACTCGATGGGGGGGCCAGAAGAGGGTCGTGAAAAACAGGCTCGCTCGAGTGCGGCTAGCGCGTTGCCGAGCCGATTATGCCCAGCGTCAGGCAACTGGCCTAATTGATAATAGGAGACCTGCCAGCGCAAGGTCGCCCACCGGATCAGCGTCTTGCGACTGGCATCCGGCTGGTGTCGGGCAAGGGCTCGTTGCAGTTGATAGAAGGCGCGCCAACGGGGCCCGTTGCGCCATAGCGTACGCAGCGTTATGGCCAGCACGACCCACCAAAGGCTCTCTCGCAGTGCCACCTGCGATGTCTGCTGATCAGGTTGCCGATTTGTCGTTGCCTGAAACGTCAGCGTGATGGCGGGCAGGCTGGCCTGCTCAATCCGGCCACTTTGGGTATTAAACCAGGGCAGATCAATGGGGGGCAGCTGGTAGTCGCCGCTCTGCTCCGCGACCAGAGTCTGGCGCCACTGTCGCTCAAACAGCAGCTTGCCATCTCGGTAACGCTCCTGCTGTTGCTCGCCATCGGGATGTGCCTGTATGCCGCTTGGCAGTTGATGGGCCATCAGGGGGGCAAGCTGGATCTGGCCGCTGTCACCATTTTCCATGGTCAGGGTGAGGATCCGGATCAGCGGTTCACCCACTTCCCCCTTGGAGGCCGGTTCAAGCCGTTGACTCAGGGTCAGCCGGGTGGCCACCGGCGTGGCGGGTGCCTTGTCGACCCTCACCTCGAGCGGTGCCGCGCGGGCCGAGAGTTTTTGCGGCTTGCTCCCCTGCTGCGTGAGCTGCCCCTGCAAGCGGGGTGAGTCGAGGAGCCATAGCCCAGGCGCTTTTGCCTGAACGAGCCAGCTGCGGGTGAGCCTGCCGGGCAGACCAGCCTGAGCGGGGGCGATCCACTCGTCGCTACCGAGGCGACGGATAGTGAAGTGGGCAGAGCTAAGCTCGCTCAGGGCCGGGTTTTGCATACTGGTGGGCAGCCACAGTGTCAGCCGGTAGATCACCGGCTGGCCGGGATAGAGCGGGCCCTGATGCTCAAGGCTGGCCTGCATCTCGAGGGGCGAGGGGGCTGCGGGTTGCGGCAGCGAGGCAGTTTTCGCCTCTCTCAATGGCAGGGTGAGCGAGGGGGTAAACTCATTTCCCAGCTTGAGCGGGGCAATCACCACCTCGGTATTTGCAGGTGAACCGCTCTGGTGCAGCGGGATCTGCCAGCGAGTCAGTTGTTGTACCGGGGTGGTGACCCGGCTCATGGTCACTCTGCCCACCGCAAACTGGCGCAGTAATGGGGTGATCTCCAGTTCGCTGCTCTGGCGCTCGCCATCCGCTTCGATGATCAGCAGCCAATCGCTGGGGTCAGCCCCCGGCAGCAGCTCTGCCCGGGGGGGTAAGGCCCAGCAAAGTGGACTCACCAGTGCGAGCAACAACCCCCATCCTGCCCGCGTCACCAGGGCTCCTCCACCTTGATAAGATCCCGGCGCAGCGCCTCTTTACGCAGTCGCTGCTCCAGCAGCAACACCGGGGGAGAGGAGGGCAAGGGCATTGCCGTCGCCTGCTGAGCTGCCGATGGTTCGGGCTGCTTACTGTTGCTGGTATCGGGAGCGGCCGCCGCAGCGCCCTGTAACAGAGAGAGATTATAGAGCGCATCTTCATGCCCGGGTTCGAGCGCCAGAGCGGCCAGATAGGCCTCTTTGGCTGCGGCAAACTCCCCCAGTTGCAGCAGGGCATTGCCGCGGTTGTAGTGGGCAGTGGCGCTCGCCGCTTCCTGATAGGCTGAGATGGCTTGCCGATAGGCACCGGCTCGATACCAGGCGTTACCGCGCCAGACCGGATCGTTGAAGGTGCGGGCGGCCTGCTGAAAATCCCCCTCTTGATAAGCCTGTATCGCTTGCAGGTCTCCTCTCTCTGTTGCTTGCAGATCTTGCGGCGCAAGCAGCTGAGCACCCACCATCAGCGCCATCATCAACCGGGCGCCGGCTCTGGCCAGCAAGGCCAGTGGTAACAAGGGGATCAGCAGCCAGGGGCCAAGATCCAGTGGCGCCGGGGTGAGGGCTGAGGTCGTGGCGGGGAGAGGGGCAAATCGGGGTACATCGCTATCAAGCCATTGCAGCTCACCGCCGAGGCGATTGGCCAGTGCGGCAATGGCCTGACTATCGGGGGCGGGCAACTGCGCGGGCATGCGGGTGGCAAACCCCAACTCATTGGCCGGAATGGCGGGCATGGGGGCCGGTTGACCGCTGCTGGCGAGCAGAATATCGAGGCGTGCCGACTGGGTGTCGCGGCAAAGAAGGCGTTGCTGGCAGGGCCACAGGGCGGCGATTTGGGTCATCTGATTCTGGGTGAGGTCGTCGGTGATCAGCAGCAGACGCGCTTGTTCACCGGGAGCAATCTGCTTCATGGCAAGTTCCACCGCCCGTGCCGGGTTGCTGCCCTGCAACGGCATGATATCGGGGCGCAAGTCGGGCAGCAGCAGCGAAAGGGCCTGATGATCCCGGGTGGGCGGCATGGCGAGGTAGGCGTCGCCTGCGTAGAGGATCAGCGCAATGCGCTCGCCCTTGGCGTGGCTCAACAGCTGCTGCAACTGCCATCTGACCCGAGTCGCCCGATCCGGTTTGAGGTCGGTGGCGGTCATCGAGCGTGACAAGTCCAGTAGCCAGATATCGAGCGGTGCTGCAGGCTGCTGTTGCAGCTCACCGCGCAGTGCCGGTCCACTCAGGGCCAAAATGACGGGCAGGGTTGCCAGCCAGAGCCAGGGACGTTGAGGACGGGATGCTGGCAGCAGATAAGCCTGCATCGCAGGTGCGAGCAGCGGGGACTGGCGACGACGGCGCCACCCTTGCCAGAGCCAGGGGATGAGTGCGATCAGCCACAGGGGGCGGAGCAAGATCAGCTCCATCTGAGCGCGCCTTGTGCCAGCCAGTTACGCACCATGCGAAACTCCAGTCTGCCGTGCCCTGATGGCAGAAGCAGCAAGCCACAAAGCAGTGCCAACGGCCAGGGGTAGAGCTCGATCACCGGCTGGTACTGGGCAATCGGCATGGGGGCCGGTTCAAGGGTATTGAGGGTCGCGTTGATGGCATCGAGATCGCTTTGGGTGCGTGCCCGAAAGTAACGCCCCTGGCCTGTCTGTGCCAGCTCTTTCAGGAGCGGCTCGTCCAGTTCGCTGCTGGGATCGGCCTGACCGCTGCCCGCCTCATCGTAGGGTTGAATAAAGGTATCGGGATCGGCCCCGACCCCCAGCGTGTAGATCCGTATTCCCTGTGCCGCGGCGAGTTTGGCCTCCTGCAGTGGGTCGGCATTGCCTGCGGTATTGCGGCCATCAGTGACCAGCAGCAGGGCGGTGGGGCGACCCGGATCTCCATGCTGACGTGCCAGCTGGATGGCTTCGCCAAGGGCGGTGGTTCGGCCGACAAGATCAAAATCGATCTCGTTGCTCAAGGTCAACAGCGCCGGGATCTCCTGAGTGAGGGGAGAGAGCAGGTAGGCGTGATCGGCAAATACGATGAGGCCCACCCTGTCTCCGGCCCGTTTGGCGATCAACGCCTTGATCTGCTGGCGCACCGCCGTTAGCCGTGCTTGCTGCTCGCCGTTATCGAGCATATCCGGGGTGCGCATGCTGTCTGACAAATCCACCGCCAGCAGCAGATCCCGACTCCCTTCATATTGAATAACCGGTTCCCCCCACCACTGGGGGCGGCAGAGGGCGAGGATAAGGGCGCACCAGAGCAGCATGGCGCGCCAGAGCGGTAATCCGGCCTGAGGACGCAGCAGCGCAAACCCGGGGTGAGCCAGATAGCCGCGGCGCAGGGGCGGCAAGCCGAAGCGCACCAGCAAGGGCAGCACCAGCGCCAGCGCAAACCAGGGCCAGGCCAGGATCATGGATGCCTCCGCGCGGTTTTACGCCCCGAGCGGGGAGAGCGTTGCAAGAAGAGGGTCTGACCCCAGCGGTGATAATGTAGCCGAAGCAGTTCGCACTGTTCGCGAGTCGGGTTCTGACTGCCATAGAGCCAACTGTGCCAGTGAGACGAGAACTGGCTAAAATTGCTGCCGCCGTGACGATCGACGAAGGCGAGCCACGCCTCTCCCTGCAGCTGGCGCGCCTCGGGCCAGCGTTGCAGTGCTTCATGACGCAGGGCCTCCTGTATGCGTGCCACCAGCAGTGCCGGATCTCCCTCCAGCTGACGACACCAGCGGCGGTAACGTATCACCCTGCGGGCAATCAGGACGATCAGCAGCAGCAATAGACCTGTGATCAATAGCCACAATAGCGCCTGTACTCTGGGGTCAAGACTCTGTTCAATCAGATCCGGCCCCGGGTGGATGTCTCGCATCAGGGCGGCCAGCGGCGGAGTGATGGCCTCGGAGGCGGGACTGGCGCTGTCGAGTTCGGCGGGCGAGCTCATCCCTGATGACATAACCCCTCCTGCCACTGCTGTTGCAGCGTCTGGCCGTTATCGAGCAGATAGAGGCGCTGCACCAATGGCAACAGCAACTGCTTGCCGTGGGTCAGTTGCTGTTCGGCAGCTTGCTGGTAGCGGCGGGAGAAACCGGCATGGCCCCCATCCAGCCAGCCTTGATAGTGTTGCCCTGGCCGATCAATGGCCACTGGCAGTTGGCCATCAGAGGGAAGGGCAGCCTCGAGGGGGTCACGGATCTGCCAATAGTGAATATCGTGGCGACGGGAGAGTAGTTGCAATTGCTGACAGAGCGCCGACTCGCAGGGTCTGTGATCGGTGATGATCGTAAGCTTGGCACCGTGAGGCAGCCTCACGCCGGACAAGGTGTCGCCCAGCGAGTGAGAAAGCGCCCGGCGGGCCAGCCCTTGCTGATAGTGATGGCAGAGGGATTCGAGCAGGGGCAGCACGCTGCCGCGCTGGCTCTGGTGATTTGGGATAAGCCCGTGGCAAATCAGGGTGTTGTGCAGCTTCTCCCCTTGCCAGATCAGGGCTGCAGCCAGCTCGCACCCCAGTCGCGCCTTGAGCTGCAGTGTGGAGCCGAAATACATGGCGGGAGAGAGATCGAGCAGCAGCCAGTGCGCCTGATCCTGCTCTTCACGATAGAGACGGGTGTAAGGGCGCCCAAGGCGCGCCGTCACCCGCCAGTCGATATGACGAACCTCGTCACCCGCCTGATAGGCGCGTAGCTCCCGAAACGTGAGCCCGGGAGTGCGGCCCGGTTTGCCGCGTTCGCTGCTGCTTCTGCCTGCGTGAGGTGGCTTCTTGGCCTTGGCCCAGAGCCGGATATTGAGCAGCCGTGGCAGCGACAGGGCGATATCGGGATGGAGGTCCGGCGTTAGGGACATGGCACCTGATCCAGCAGTTGGGCGATCAGGATATCGTTATCCAGATTGTCGGCCAGTGCCTGATAGCTGGGAATAAGGCGGTGGCGCAGCACCGGATAGGCTTGCAGCTGAATATCTTCCGGCAGCACATAATCACGTCCGGCAAGCCAGGCTCGGGCGCGGGCGGAGCGAGCCAGCCCAAGTGTGGCGCGGGGGCTGGCCCCTACGGCAATCAGTGGCTCAAGGGCAGGGCAAAGGCCACTACCCGGGCGGGTGGCGCAGACCAGCTCCACCAGATAGTGCTCCAGTCTGCTTTGCATGGTCACCGCCAGCACTTCGCTGCGAGCACCCTGCAAGCTGGTCTGGCTCAGGGTCACTGGCGCTGCGCCAAGCTGTTCACCACCGGCATTGAGCTGCAAGATGGCGAGCTCCATGGCCGGGCTCGGATAATCGACTATCAGCTTGAGCAAGAAACGGTCGAGCTGTGCTTCCGGCAGGGGATAGGTTCCCTCCTGCTCGATGGGGTTCTGGGTGGCGGCCACCATAAAGAGCGGCGGCAGGCGCCAGCTCTTTTTGCCCACGGTGATCTGGTGTTCTGCCATCGCCTCCAGCAACGCAGATTGCACCTTGGCCGGCGCGCGGTTGATCTCGTCCGCCAGTATCAGATGATTGAACAGGGGGCCGGGCTGGAATACAAAACTGGCATCCTGCGGGTGAAACACCTCGCTGCCGGTCAGATCTGCCGGAAGCAGATCAGGGGTGAACTGGATGCGAGCGAAACGCCCCTCGACAGCGCCAGCAAGCGCCTTGACGGCACGGGTTTTGGCAAGGCCGGGAGCGCCTTCGATTAATACATGTCCTTCACATAACAGGGCGATCAACAGCCCTTCGATGAGCTCATCCTGTCCCAGAATTTGACTGGCAAGATAGTCCCTCAGTTGTTTGAACTCCGCCGCTGACATGCGATAAACCCGTTGTTTTTATGGAAGTTGATCTTTTTATACTCCACTTGAGCCACAAGGGCGAGTGAAGGGCGCCAGCCTTGCTGAATTTAGTTTCAATCAGCTGTATGAAACTTGTGATTGGATTGTTAAGATGTGGCGCAATGAGGTCAGACCTCTCCCTTATAAACCCAAGGAGCCAGGATGAAACAGCCATTGAAACTGACGACTCGCCAGGGCGAACGGATTGCCGTCGTGGCGGGGCTGCGAACCCCTTTTGCCAAGCAGGCCACCGCCTTTCATGGCGTGCCTGCGGTGGATCTCGGCAAACTGGTGGTGAGCGAGATGCTCGCCCGCACCGATCTCGACCCCAAGCTTATCGACCAGCTGGTGTTTGGCCAGGTGGTTCAGATGCCGGAAGCCCCCAACATTGCCCGTGAAATCGTGCTCGGCACCGATATGAGCGTCAACACCGATGCCTATAGCGTCTCTCGTGCCTGCGCCACCAGTTTTCAGGCGGTGGCTAACGTCACCGAATCCATCATGGCCGGTACGGTAGATATCGCCATTGCCGGTGGTGCTGACTCCTCATCCGTGCTGCCCATCGGGGTGAGCAAGAAGCTGGCTCGCGCCCTGGTGGATCTCAACAAGGCGCGCAATCTGCAGCAGCGTTTCAATATTTTGCGCCAGTTGCGGGTCAAGGATCTGCTGCCGGTGCCGCCTGCGGTGGCGGAATATTCCACTGGCCTCTCCATGGGACAGACCGCCGAGCAGATGGCCAAGAGCCACCAGATCAGCCGCGAGGCGCAAGATGCGCTGGCGCACCGCTCCCATACCCTGGCGGCGCAAGCATGGGCCGAGGGCAAGCTCAGTGGCCAGGTGTTTACCGCCCATGTACCGCCCTACAAGTCGCCGCTCGAGCGGGACAACAATATCCGTGAGGGCTCGGACTTGGCGAGCTACGCCAAGCTCAAGCCGGTCTTTGATCGGATTCATGGCACAGTGACTGCCGCCAACGCCACCCCGCTGACCGACGGCGCCGCTGCCGTGCTGCTGATGCGGGAAGGGCGAGCCAAAGAGCTGGGTCTCGAGCCGCTTGGCTATATCCGTAGCTTCGCTTTCTCGGCCATCGATGTGTGGCAGGACATGCTGATGGGCCCCTCCTATGCCACGCCGCTGGCGCTGGACAGAGCCGGCATCACGCTCAGCGATCTCACCCTGATTGACATGCACGAAGCCTTTGCCGCCCAGACCCTGGCCAACCTCAAGATGTTTGCAAGCCACGAGTTTGCCCGTGACAAGCTGGGCCGCGATCAGGCTATCGGCGAGGTGGACATGGACAAATTCAACGTCCTCGGCGGTTCGCTGGCCTATGGCCATCCCTTTGCCGCGACCGGTGCGCGGATGATCACCCAGACCCTGCACGAGCTGCGTCGTCGTGGTGGGGGATTGGGACTCAACACCGCCTGTGCGGCGGGTGGATTGGGCGTGGCTATGGTGTTGGAGGTTGAATAATGAGCGCTAAGACTTTTTCCCTGGATGTTCGCAAAGATGGCATCGGTATCCTCACCATGGATGTGCCGGGCGAGAGCATGAATACCCTCAAGGCTGCCTTTGTGGAGGAGATCCGCACCGTGCTGGCCGAAGTGAAACGTAACAAGGATTTGATCGGTCTGGTGATCACCTCCGGCAAGAAAGACTCCTTCATCGCCGGCGCTGACATCACCATGCTGGCCGCCTGCACCAGTGCCAAGGATGCCGAGACCCTGTCGCGGGAAGGGCAGGAAATCTTCGCCGAGATCGAGGGGCTGACCATTCCGGTGATCGCCGCCATTCATGGTCCCTGCCTCGGTGGCGGGTTGGAGCTGGCGCTGGCCTGTCATGGCCGGGTGGTGACCGATCATGGCAAATCTGTGCTGGGATTGCCGGAAGTGCAGCTCGGTTTATTGCCGGGTTCTGGCGGTACCCAGCGTCTGCCGCGCCTTATCGGGGTGGCCAAGGCGCTGGATCTGATGCTGACCGGCAAGCAGGTTCGTGCCAAACAAGCCAAGAAATTGGGGCTGGTGGACGATGTGGTGCCGCCGTCAATCTTGCTGGATGCTGCCATCAAGCTGGCCAAGAAGGGTAAACCGCGCCATCAGTTGAAGCGGGATCTGCAGGGCAAGGTGCTGGAGACCAACAAGCTGGGCCGCAAGGTGCTGTTCGATCAGGCCAGCAAGGGGGTGAAAGCCAAGACCCGCGGCAACTACCCGGCGCCGGAGCGGATCCTGGATGTTGTGCGCATCGGCGTGGAGGAGGGGATGAAGGCCGGTCTGGCTGCCGAATCCCGCTACTTTGGCGAGCTGGTGATGACTGCTGAGTCTGCCGCCCTGCGTTCCATCTTCTTTGCCACCACCGAGATGAAGAAAGAGGTCAACTATCAGGGGGCCGAGCCGCGCAAAGTGGCCCATGCTGCTGTGCTGGGCGGTGGTCTGATGGGGGGCGGCATCGCGTTCGTCACCGCTACCAAGGCGGGCGTGCCGGTGCGGATCAAGGATGTGGCAAGCTCCGGGATCGGCAATGCCATGCGCTACAGCTATGACATTCTGGCCAAGAAGCTCAAGCGCCGTCACATTCTGCGCAGCGAATTGGAAAAGCAGATGAGCCTGCTGACCGGCACCCTCGACTACTCCGGTTTCCACCGGGTGGACATGGTGGTGGAGGCGGTGTTTGAAGATCTCGCGCTCAAACACCAGATGGTGAAAGACGTAGAGCGTGAGTGCGGTGAGCATACAGTGTTTGCCTCCAATACCTCGTCACTGCCCATCAATAAGATTGCGGCAGAGGCGGCACATCCGGAGCGGGTCGTGGGGCTGCACTACTTCAGCCCGGTGGACAAGATGCCGCTGGCGGAGATCATCCCCCACGCTGGCACCAGTGCCGAGACGGTCGCCACCACCCTGGCCTTTGCCCGTGCCCAGGGCAAAACGCCCATCGTGGTGAAGGACGAAGCCGGTTTCTACGTCAACCGCATCCTCGCGCCCTACATGAATGAAGCGGCGCGACTGGTGCTGGAAGGTGAGCCGGTGGAGGTGTTGGACAGCGCGCTGCTGGACTTTGGTTTCCCGGTTGGTCCCATCACCTTGCTCGATGAGGTGGGGATCGATGTGGGTGCCAAGATCTCCCCCATTCTCGAGAAAGAGCTGGGCGGCGAGCAGTTCCAGGCACCCAAGGCGTTCGACAAGCTGCTGCAAGACGATCGCAAGGGGCGCAAGAACGGCAAGGGCTTCTATCTCTATGGCAAGGCGGCACCGCGCAACAAGCTGACCGGCAAAGAGGGCAAGAAGACGGTGGACGAGAGTGTCTATGGCGTGCTCGGCATCAAACCTTCCGCCAAGCTAGCCCGTCAGGAGATTGCCGAGCGTTGTGTGTTGCTGATGCTCAACGAAGCCGCCATGGCGCTGGATAGCGGTGTGGTGGCCTCGGCCCGTGATGGCGATATCGGGGCCATCTTCGGCATCGGCTTCCCGCCGTTCCTCGGCGGCCCGTTCCGCTATATGGATACACTCGGGATCGATCATCTGGTTGGTCGTCTGGAGTATTACCAGAAGCGCCACGGCGACCGGTTTGCTCCCTGTGCCCGCCTCAAGGCGATGGCCGCGGAGCAGCAGACCTTCTACTGATAATCGCTGCAGAGTGACCGCAAGGCAAAGAGGCCCGCACACCATGCGGGCCTCCTTCTGTGTTGTGGTTTGTTCGGGTTGTACGGCTTGGGCAGCGCTCATGCTGGCAGAAGCAACCGATTAAAAAACGGCCCACCGAAGTGGGCCGTCGAGATATCGGGTCACGGGTCAGATCCCCGGTTTGCGCTCCGGGCAACGACCTATGATATCGGGCGGCAGCTCGCCGTTATCCTGCTCCAGCACTACATCAAACCCCCACAGCTGATGGAGGTGTTTGAGCACCTCATGGCGTGAGTCGCCAAGGGGGATGCGGTTGTGGGGCACATAGCGCAGGGTGAGGGATCGATCCCCCTTCACGGCGACGTTGTAGACCTGAATATTGGGCTCCAGATTGCTGAGATTGTATTGAGCTGACAGGGTGTTGCGCACCTGACGGTACCCCTCGTCATTGTGGATGGCGGAGACCTTGATGTAGTTCTTCAGATCGTCGTCATCAATGGCGAACAGCTTCATGTCGCGCATCACTTTGGGGCTTAAGAACTGGCTGATGAAGCTCTCGTCCTTGAAGTTTTGCATGGCAAAATGAAGGGTCTCCACCCAGTTGCTGCCGGCATAATCCGGGAACCAGTATCTATCCTCCTCGGTTGGGTTCTCGCAGATGCGGCGCAGGTCGGTAAACATGGCAAACCCCAGCGCATAAGGGTTGATCCCTGAGTAGTAGCGACTGTTGTAAGCCGGTTGATAGACCACGTTGGTGTGGCTGTGCAGCACCTCCATCATGAAGCGATCGCTCAGCTTGCCCTCGTCATAGAGGTGGTTGAGGATGGTGTAGTGCCAGAAGGTGGCCCACCCCTCGTTCATCACCTGAGTCTGCTTTTGTGGATAGAAATACTGGCTGATCTTGCGCACGATGCGTACCACTTCTCGCTGCCAGGGCTCCAGCAAGGGGGCATTCTTCTCGATGAAGTAGAGAATGTTCTCCTGAGGCTCGGCAGGATATCGTCTGTCCTCCACCCCTGCCGCTTTATGCTGCTTTGGCAGGGTGCGCCATAGCTCGTTGACCTGAGTCTGCAGATAATCTTCCCGCGCCTTCTGACGCCGCTTCTCCTCCGCCATCGAGATCTTCTGGGGACGCTTGTAGCGATCGACCCCGAAGTTCATCAGGGCATGGCAGGAGTCGAGCAACTGCTCCACCGCCTCGATGCCGTGCTTCTCTTCACACTCGGTGATGTATTTTTTGGCAAACAGCAGGTAGTCGATGATGGAAGAGGCATCGGTCCACGCCTTGAACAGGTAGTTGTTCTTGAAGAAGGAGTTATGACCGTAGCAGGCGTGGGCCATCACCAGCGCCTGCATCGGCATGGTGTTCTCCTCCATCAGATAGGCAATGCAGGGATCGGAATTGATGACGATCTCGTAGGCCAGCCCCATCTGTCCGCGCTTGTAATTGCGCTCGGTATTGATAAAACGCTTGCCGAACGACCAGTGCTGATAGCCGATGGGCATGCCGACGCTGGAGTAGGCATCCATCATCTGCTCGGCGGTGATCACCTCGATCTGGTTGGGGTAGGTGTCCAGCTTGTAGAAACGGGCGACCCGGGCGATCTCCTGGTGATAGGTCTCCAGCAGATCGAAGTTCCAGTCTGGTCCGTCATCCAGTGGCGCTACACGTTTTTCAGTTTCGATCATGTGACCTCCTCACGCCGCTTGTTTCTTGAACAGCTCGCGGAACACCGGATAGATATCCTCGACCTTGCGAATGTGCTCCATCGCAAAGTGGGGGAACTGGCTGGCTACCGACTCATATTCGTGCCACAGGGTCTGGTGGGCACGGGTAGTGATCTCGATGTAGGAGTAGTACCGCACCCTTGGCATGATGTCCCGCACCAGGATCTCCCTGCATTGCGGTGAATCATCTGCCCAGTTGTCACCATCCGACGCCTGCGCCGCATAGATATTCCACTGGTTGGCGGGGTAACGCTCGTTGATGATGTCATTCATCATCTTGAGGGCGCTGGAGACGATGGTGCCGCCTGTCTCCTGGGAGTAGAAGAACTCGTGCTCGTCCACCTCCTTGGCCTGGGTGTGGTGGCGGATATAGACCACCTCGACGTTCTTGTAGGTCCGGCTTAGGAACAGATAGAGCAGGATATAGAAACGCTTGGCCATCTCCTTGGTGGCCTGATCCATGGAGCCCGAGACGTCCATCAGACAGAACATCACTGCCTGACTGGAAGGGACGGGCCGTTTGACGAAGTTGTTGAACTTGAGATCGAAGGTGTCAATAAACGGCACCGCATCGATCCGTCGTTTCAGCTCCCTGATCTCCTTCTCGAGCAGGGCGATTTCGGCAAAGTGCTCGTTGGGATCGGCAGCCAGCAGAGCCAGCCTATCTTCCAGTTCATGCAGTTGGCGCTTCTTGCCCGCTTGCAGCGCCATGCGCCGCGCCAGTGAATTTTGCAGGGAACGCACCACGTTGATATTGGCGGGCACCCCGTTGGAGGTGTAGCCCGCCCGATAGGTTTTCACCTCCATTAGCTGGTTGAGCTGGGTTTTCTGCAGCCTGGGCAGCTCCAGATCTTCAAACAGCAGATCGAGATACTCATCCTTGGAGATCTGGAACACGAAGTCATCGGCCCCTTCACCCTGATTGGATGCCTGCCCCTCGCCGGAACCCTGTCCGCCGCCCCCTCCTTTGGGGCGGTCAATCTTGTCGCCGGAGACGAATTGATCATTACCGGGATGCACCATCTCCCGTTTACCGCCTTGCCCCTGATGGAAATGGGGTTCGCCGATATCCTTGGTCGGGATGCTGATGCTCTCGCCCTTGTCTACGTCCTGAATGCTGCGCTTGGAGACAGCATCCGAGACCGCTTGTTTTATCTGCTTCTTGTAGCGGCGGATGAAGCGCTGCCGATTGACAGCGCTTTTGTTTTTGCCGTTGAGCCTGCGGTCGATAAAATGCGCCATAACTCCCCCTTGAACAGTCAGGGTCAGGATGACTTGCGTACCCTGAGATACCATTCGGAGAGCAGTCGCACCTGTTTACGGGTGTAGCCTTTCTCCATCATCCGTTCGACAAAGTTATCGTGCTTCTTCTGCTCCTCAGCCGAGGTTTTGCTGTTGAAGGAGATAACCGGCAGCAGCTCTTCCGTGTTGGAGAACATCTTCTTCTCGATCACGGTGCGCAGCTTCTCGTAACTGGTCCAGTTGGGGTTACGGCCTGCATTGTTTGCCCGGGCACGCAGCACGAAGTTGACGATTTCGTTACGGAAATCTTTCGGGTTGCTGATCCCGGCAGGTTTTTCAATTTTCTCCAGCTCGCTGTTGAGGGATGCTCTGTCAAACAGCTGGCCGGTTTCGGGGTCACGGTACTCCTGATCCTGGATCCAGAAGTCGGCGTAGGTGACGTAGCGATCGAAGATGTTCTGCCCGTACTCGGAGTAGGACTCGAGATAGGCGGTCTGGATCTCCTTGCCGATGAACTCCACATAGCGCGGGGTCAGATAACCCTTGATGAACTCAAGGTAGCGATCGTGCAGCTCTTGCGGGAACTGCTCGCGCTCGATCTGCTGCTCCAGCACATAGAAGAGGTGCACCGGGTTGGCGGCCACTTCCGCGTGGTCGAAGTTGAAGACGCGGGAGAGGATCTTGAACGCAAAGCGGGTAGAGAGACCATTCATACCTTCGTCTACACCGGCGTAGTCGCGATACTCCTGATAGCTCTTCGCCTTGGGGTCGGTGTCTTTCAGGCTTTCGCCATCATAGACCCGCATCTTGGAGTAGATGCTGGAGTTTTCCGGCTCTTTCAGCCGTGACAACACAGAGAACTGGCTCAGCAGCTCGAGGGTACCCGGGGCACACTTGGCCTCGGTCAGCTCGCTGTTGATCAGCAGCTTCTCGTAGATCTTCACCTCTTCCGAGACGCGCAGGCAGTAAGGCACCTTGACGATGTAGACCCGGTCGAGGAAGGCCTCGTTGTTCTTGTTGTTGCGGAACTGCTGCCATTCGGATTCGTTGGAGTGGGCTAGCAGAATGCCGTCAAAGGGGAGGGCGGAGAGCCCCTCGGTGCCGTTGTAGTTCCCCTCCTGTGTTGCAGTCAGCAGCGGGTGCAGCACCTTGATAGGCGCCTTGAACATCTCGACAAACTCCATGATCCCCTGGTTCGCCTTGCACAGCGCACCGGAGTAGGAGTAAGCATCGGCATCATCCTGGGCGAAGTGCTCCAGCATGCGGATGTCGACCTTGCCGACCAGTGAGGAGATGTCCTGGTTGTTGTCATCACCGGGTTCCGTTTTGGCGATGGCGATCTGGTCGAGGATGGAGGGGTTGACCTTCTCCACCTTGAACTTGGTGATGTCGCCGCCAAACTCGTGCAGGCGTTTGGCCACCCAGGGGGACATGATGGGACGCAGGTAGCGGCGTGGGATGCCGTACTCTTTTTCCAGGATCTCACCATCCTCTTCGATATCGAACAGGCAGAAGGGGTGATCGTTGACCGGTGAGCCCTTGATGCGATAGATGGGCACCTTCTGCATCAGGGATTTGAGTTTCTCTGCCAGCGAGGATTTACCGCCGCCAACGGGGCCCAGCAGATAGAGGATCTGTTTCTTCTCCTCCAGCCCCTGGGCGGAGTGTTTGAGGTAGGAGACGATCTGTTCGATGGCCTCTTCCATCCCGTAGAAATCCTTGAAGGCGGGATAGCGTGCCACGACACGGTTGGAGAAGAGTCGGCTCAGTCTGGGGTTGGCTGAGGTGTCTACCATTTCTGGCTCACCGATGGCGGTCAGCAGACGTTCGGCGGCAGAGGCGTAGCAGGCTTTGTCCTGCTTACACATATCCAGGAACTCCTGAATGGTATATTCCTCTTCTCTCGCTTTTTCATATCGCTGTTGGTAATGCTCGAATATGCCCATAACTTTGCCCTCGTTATAGTCGCTTACCCTGAAAAAAGTGGATGACTGCTTTTGTGTTGTGCGCTTTTAAAGCCTAGTCAACAGACTCCAGTAATCCATCACGGTTGATAGGTTAAATTCTGAAGAAACCTGCCCGATCCTTTTGCGGGGAGGGTCAGTCAACAACACCGCTATGTTACTGACTGTTAAATTATTTTTGCCACGACAGTGAGGTAAATGTCAAAGACATAAAAAATAAATGTTTATGGGAAAGAGGGAACTTATTGCGAAAAGATTAAGGGGTTTGACGAAAGGCAATAGGGCTGCGGGTTGGCGGGGTTATGGATGAGAATGTCATTACGTGAACGTCAACGTAAATCACTTTGTTTGGAGTTTTGGCTCTAATTTTTACATTGACGCTACATTTTGAGTGCCCTAGATTGGCGATGTGTGAGCAGCAAGATGCTTTAGCAAGAGAGTTGACTGTTGCCTCACCAAGCTCTGTTTAAGCACGTTTCCGTTGGCTTGACCCTCGCAACCGCGAGGGTCTTCTTTTTCTGTGTCTGTAAACGCTTGTTTCTGCTGGTGGCTATTGACGCCGCCAGCACTCATCTAGCAAGGGTAGGCTTGTTGCACTGCCGCCAGGACGCGGGCAAACGGGTGGGCGGCCAACTGGCCTGCACCCGCCAGCGATTTGGCCTTGATCCGGCTGGCCAGCGGTGTGGTGATGCCGCACAGGAAACGGGCCAGAACACGCGCATCCACCGAACCTGTCTTGGCAATCAGCGGATCGCACCAGGCGCGGATCCCCGCCTCGTTTGGCATGGTCAGTGAGGGTAGGGGCTGGAGATGTGCCACCTCGCCGCGACAAACCGAACAGTGGCCACAATGAACCGGCGCCACCTCATCGGCAAAATAGCGGGCGAGGCGGTGGCTCAGGCACTCACTTGAGGTGAAAAAGTCGAGCATGGCTTGCAGTCTGGCCAGCTCGCTCCGCTCTTTTTGCAGGAACAGGGCGTGCAGGGCATTTGCTTCCTGCTCGTTGTCCCACCCCTGACGGGTGATCCGGTAGACCTCGGTCATCTGTTTGCTTTCAAGCTCGATCCAGCCTTGCTGCTGCAGGTAGTCGAGCGCCGCAACGGCCCGCTGCCGCTCCCCCTGATAGCCCTGCCAGAGGGCATCAAAGTCCATGGTGCACCAGCTGCGCGCTTGCGGGGCGCAGGTGAACAGCTGCTCCAGAAAATGGCGGCGATCCGGATTGAAGCGGCTCACTATCTCATCTTTATCCAGCACAAATTTGAAGCGGTAGTCGGCGTAATAGCTGTAGGCCGGGGTGATGATGCCCGCCATCTCCAGATAGACCAGCAGGGTTTTAAGGGGCAACTGGCGGATATTGGTGTCGTTGGAGAGGCGCAGCAGGGTGAATTCCCACTCGCTTCCACTCTGCTTGATGATGGCAAGAAGTTGGAGAATGGCACTCAAATCCGGCGTATCGCCGTAGACGAAGTTCTCCAGCACCGGCAGCTGGCTCTGGTTGGCCAGCACGATACAGCGCGATGGTTGGCCATCCCGTCCGGCGCGGCCAATCTCCTGGCTGTAGTTCTCGATGGATTTGGGCAGATCGTAGTGAATGACCCGCCGGATATCCGCTTTGTCGATCCCCATGCCAAAGGCGATGGTGGCGACGATGCAGTCCACCTTGCCCGCCATGAAGTCGTGCTGGATTTGACTGCGCAGCGCCGAGTCGAGTCCGGCATGATAGGCGCGGGCGTTGATCCCTTCTCTAATGAGTTGCTCGGCACAGGCTTCTGCGGTGTGTTGCAAGGTGACGTAGACGATGGTGGGGGCCGCCGGATCGTTGGCCAACTCCTGCGTGAGCCAGCTATCCCGCGCATCGGGCGCCAGGGGAATGACCGCCAGATCAAGATTGGGGCGATAGAAACCGGTAACCACGACCCCCTCCGGCGCGATGCCGAATTTGGTCTGCATATCCTGAATCACCGCCGGTGTGGCGGTGGCGGTGAGCAGCAGCACCTGCGGGATCTTCAGATCATGGCGATAGCTCGGCAGCTTGAGGTAGTCGGGGCGAAAGTTGTGGCCCCACTCAGAAATACAGTGAGCTTCGTCAACCACCAGCAGTGATAGGGGCACTTGCTGGATAAAACGGCGAAAACGCTCGTTCTTGAGTCGCTCTACCGAAATCATCAGGATCTTGAGCTGGCCATCCAGCGCCTGCTGCATCACTCGTCGACTCTCCTCCGGGCTCTGGCTTGAGTCGAGGGTAGCGGCGCTTATTCCCTTGCTTTTGAGGAAGGTGAGTTGATCGTGCATCAGCGCCAGCAGCGGCGAGATAACCAGGGTCAGGTGAGGCAGGGCGAGGGCAGGTAGCTGATAGCAGAGGGACTTGCCGGAGCCGGTGGGAAAGATGGCGGCGGCACTCTGACCTGCCAGCACCCGGCTGATCACCGCCTCCTGACCTGGTCTGAGTGCGGAGAAACCAAAATATTGGTTGAGCAGGGATGGGATCATGGCAAGGCTCCGCGGCAAATGGGGGATGATAGCACAGCGACGCCGGTCACGGATGACACAGGAATGGTTGCCAAGTCGAGAGCAGAGAGTGCCGATAAAACGTACAAAAATGGGTGGTTGCGCTGCTGTTGAGATTTTGTTGCGGTTTTTTGTGATATAAACGGGATATTTTTTGGTGAGTCTCTGGAAAAAAAAGATGGCGAATGGGATATTCCGTCATGCAATCCGGTGACTGGCGGATCGGCCCGACAGAAGGCTGGCCACAGACACCACATTCGGGCGACAGGGGTCTCCCGATGGGTGGTTGCAGACAGGACTCATGATTCATGCACTACGGTGCTTAGGGACTTTTTTGATGACACAACAACACCCCCTCCTTCGGCTGGTCAATAGCACCAGTCTGGTCAGCCAGATCCTGGTTGGTCTGGTATTCGGTATCTTGCTGGCACTGTTTGCCCCCGAGTGGGCGAAAACGGCAGGTCTGCTCGGCAGTCTGTTCGTTGGTGCACTGAAAGCGGTAGCCCCGCTGCTGGTATTCGTACTGGTGATGGCGGCCATCATTGGTCACAAGCAGGGTCAGAAGACCAATATTCGCCCGCTGCTTGCGCTCTACCTGTTTGGTACCTTCTCTGCGGCCGTGGTCGCGGTGATTGCCAGCTTCCTGTTCCCCTCCAACCTCCATCTGGTGGCCAATACTGCCGAGATCACCCCGCCAGGCGGGATCACAGAGGTGCTGCAGACCCTGCTGTTCAACGTGGTGACCAACCCGGTCAAGGCGCTGATGGATGCCAACTATATCGGGATTCTGGCGTGGGCTATCGGTCTGGGTATCGCCATGCGCCATGCCAACGAGAGCACCAAGGCGCTGATCACTGACCTGTCTCACGGTGTCTCCGCCATCGTGAAAGCGGTGATCCGCTGTGCCCCGCTCGGGATCCTGGGTCTGGTTGCTTCCACTCTGGCAGAGACCGGCTTTGACGCCCTGTTTGGCTATGCCCAACTGCTGGTGGTGCTGATCGGTTGCATGCTGTTTATCGCCTTCGTGGTCAACCCGTTGATCGTCTTCTGGAAGATCAAGCGCAACCCCTATCCGCTGGTGCTGACCTGCCTCAAAGAGAGCGGCGTGACCGCCTTCTTTACTCGCAGCTCTGCCGCCAACATTCCGGTCAACATGGCGCTGTGTGAAAAACTGCGTCTGCCGGAAGATACCTACGCGGTCTCCATTCCGCTGGGTGCCACCATCAACATGGCGGGTGCTGCCATCACCATCACTGTGCTCGCCATGGCGGCGGTACATACCCTGGGGATGGAAGTGGACATGGCAACGGCTGTGCTGCTCTCCGTGGTTGCCACCGTCAGCGCCTGTGGCGCATCCGGTGTCGCCGGTGGCTCCTTGCTGCTGATCCCGCTGGCGTGCAGCCTGTTTGGTATCAGCAACGATATCGCCATGCAGGTGGTAGCAGTCGGCTTTATCATCGGCGTGTTGCAGGATTCTGCCGAGACAGCGCTGAACAGCTCCACCGACGTGCTGTTCACCGCCGCAGCTTGCATGGCCGAAGATGAAACCCTGCTGGATGTGGCTCCGGTACCGAGCCGCGAAGCCTGATCTCGTAGGGTCAGTTTCACAACACACTTGCGCCCTCTTCGGAGGGCGCTTTTTATTGCCGGATTTGCTCTCTTTTCCTCTTTGATCAATCTCATTGGCTGATGTGCCGGATATTCTGTCGCCCTTGTCCAGGGTGCTGCCTTATCTGTATCCCTTCGAGTTGTGCTTACTCCCTCTGTTGTGCGTCACACACCTTTGTCTGCTCTGCCAACAGCCGATTGCTATGGCTTAGCCCAGATCTTCAAGACAATCACATCATCACATCATCACATCATCACAGAAGAATGGAGGTGGCTGGCTGCGGCAGATGAACCCAACCCGTCCTATCAGACACGCCATCATGGTTTGGTGAGGGGGAGTAAACGTGTTGGCGATATTGAGCTGCGGGCAGGGGGGCGTCATGTTGATATCCGAAGTGCTCTGCCATGGCGCTGGTGAGCATGCAGATATCCAACAAGGTGAGGAGAGTAATAAGGAGAGAGAAGGGTAATCGCGGAGGCACAGATTGCAGAGATAAAAAAGCCAGCCGACTGTTCGGCTGGCTTTTTGCTATCAGCGGCAGGTGGGGGATTAACCGACCAGCTGATAGAGGATGGCGGAGATGGCGATCATCCCCATCACAGCGACAAATACGTTGCTGATATGACCCTGATACTTCGCCATGGCCGGTACGCGCTTGATGGCGTACATCGGCATGATGAACAGGATGGTAGCGATGATCGGGCCGCCCAAGGATTCAATCATGCCCAGGATGGAGGGGTTGGCAATGGCAGTGCCCCACAGGGTCAGGATGAAGAAGGCGATGATGAACATCTCGACTTTCTTGGCGTTCGGCTCTTTGCCTGACTTGCGCATGTTCTGCACGATCATCCCTTTCAGACCTTCACGGGCACCCAGATAGTGGCCGAAGAAGGAGGAGACGATGGCGACAAACGCAACCAACGGACCGAAGTAGGAGATGATGGGGCTGGCATGCTGGTTGGCCAGATAGGAGAGCACGGCGATGTTCTGAGCCTTGGCTTCCGCCAGCTGGGCCGGTGTCAGGCTCATGACGCAAGAGAAGACGAAGAACATCACGAAGCCCAGCAGCACCATGGCGGTACGCTTGAGGATGGCATCGGCTTTCTCGACAGCCTTATCACCGTGGTCGCGGCGCTGAGCCAGGGAGAAGCTGGAGATGGCCGGGCTGTGGTTGAAGGAGAAGACCAGTACCGGGATGGTCAGCCACAGGGTAGTGGCGAAATCCTTGGCAGAGGGCACTTGCTCCAGCGCGGCACCGGTCCAGTCCGGGATCAGGTACAAAGAGATACCGGCCAGAATGGCGATCAGCGGATAAACCAGCAGCTCGGTCACTTTCAGCATCAGCTTTTCACCGGCCAGCATCACCGACATCATGCCCATGATCAGCACGATGGAGAGGATCCAGCGCGGCGGGGCACTCATCTGCAGCTGGTTGACCATGAAGCTTTCCACGGTGTTGGTGATGCCCACGCCGTAGATCAGCACGATGGGGTAGATGGCGAAGAAGTAGAGCAGGGTGATTAATTTACCGGCACCCACGCCAAAGTGCTCTTCCACCACTTCGGTGATGTCTGCATTTGGCTTTTTGGAGGAGAGCACGAAGCGGGCCAGACCACGGTGGGCCAGATAGGTCATGGGACCTACCAGCAGCGCCATGACGACCAGCGGCCAGAAACCGCCCATACCCGCGTTGATCGGCAGGAACAGGATCCCCGCGCCAACTGCGGTCCCGAACAGACTGATGACCCAGGTAGAGTCGCGTTTTTCCCAACGAGTGGTTTGAGTAGAGCTGATCCCTTGCTCTGTTGACGCCGCAACTCCCTGCGTGCCAGTGACTGTGTTTGACATCTATCTCACCCCGAATGTGTGGTTCTTATTAAGTCGGCGCAAGGATACGGTTTTTCTAATCAAAAATGTTGATCAAATTCATCTTTACGGCACGAAAAACCGCACTTTCTTATGGAAATGTGATCAAAACAAGAAAAATTCAATTATTGTTTATCAATTGGCACGTTATTTTAGTGTTAATGATTAAATCTCGCTCAGCCAAATGTAGGTAAATTGTTATTTTGCGAGATGCTGGGCTAGCTGGTTGATCATGCTGGCGGTAGCACCCCAGATAAAGTGCTGTTGCCAGGGGATCCAGTAGATGGTGTGCGGTTTCCCTCCTCTGTAAAGGGTCAGGGGGATGTGGTTGCGTCGATCCAGCAGATGGGTCAGCGGCACTTCGAAGGCGTGATCCACCTCATCCGGACTCAGGATGAGGGGATAGTTGCCATCGAGCAGCCCCAGCACCGGCAGCACCTCGAATCGTGACACTGTATTGAGCGGGTTGAGGGTGCCGATCACTTCAATCAGCCGGGCCGGAATGCCGAGCTCTTCTTCGGTCTCCCGCAGTGCCGTGGCAATCAGGTTTTCGTCGCCGGGATCCTGTCGCCCGCCGGGGAAGCTGATCTGCCCCCCATGATGGCGCAGCCGTGGGCTGCGCCGGGTCAATAACACGCTGAGCCCCTTATCGCGCATCACCACCGGGATCAACACTGCCGCCGGGCTGAGCCCGCCAATGGCGAGGCGATGGGCCGGGGCGGGTTGCTGCAACTGGAAGCGGGTCAGCAGTTCGTGGCGATCCA
Organism: Aeromonas sp. 600886; assembly: GCF_049174935.1. Taxonomy (NCBI): domain Bacteria; kingdom Pseudomonadati; phylum Pseudomonadota; class Gammaproteobacteria; order Aeromonadales; family Aeromonadaceae; genus Aeromonas; species Aeromonas sp. 600886. Next base: position 24,893 of record NZ_JAAKUB010000034.1, read on the forward strand.
TGGCGGGGAGCTCTCCTGTGCGTTGGCCTGACAGTGGGGAGGGTTAAAGCGCTGACAGCGGCGGCAGGATGCGGGCGACCTTGTCATAGGTCTCCTGATATTCGCTGTCGGCGTCGGAGTCGGCGATGATGCCCCCACCGGCCCAGCAGTGCAGGCGACCCGCTTCGGCGATCAAAGTGCGAATGCAGATGCTGGTGTCCATCCGACCATGCTGGCTGAGGTAGCCGATGCTGCCGCAATAGGCATTGCGGCGCTGGGGCTCCAGCTCTTCGATGATCTCCATGGCGCGGATCTTGGGGGCGCCGGTGATGGAGCCACCCGGGAAGCAGGCCCGCAGCAGATCGACCCCTTGCCAGCGTGCATCCAGCTCACCGTGGATGGTGGAGACCAGATGATGTACCGCTGGAAACGACTCCACCGCAAAGAGATGAGGCACGCTGACCGAGCCCGGCCGGCTGACCCGACCGATGTCGTTGCGCAGCAGATCAACGATCATCAGATTCTCTGATCTGTCCTTGTCGGCCTGCGCCAGCTCCCGTGCGACTTGCCGATCGGTGGCCGGATCAGGGTGGCGAGGGCGAGTGCCCTTGATGGGTTTGGTTTCGATATGACGGCCATCGAGCAGCAGGAACCGCTCGGGGGATAGGCTCAGCAGCGCGCTCTCCGGTAGGCGGATAAAGGCTGAGAAGGGAGCCTTGTTGGCGGTTGCCAGCAGGCAGTAGGCCTGCCACTCATCCCCCTGATAGGGGGCGCTGAAACGCTGGGTCAGGTTGATCTGGTAGCAATCCCCCGCGGCGAGATATTCCTGAATGCGGGCAAACTTCTCGCCATACTCGGCGCGGCTCATATTGCTCTGCCACGACCCCTGCAAGGCAAAAGTGGGGGCCGGTTTGGCCTGCTGCTGTTCAAGCCAAGCCAGCCGGTTGGCTTGGCCTGCTTTATCCCCCCAGTGCACCAGCTGCCAGTCGCCGGTCGCCACGTTGCGCAGCAGCGCCCAGTCGTAGATGCCCACCGCCATGTCTGGCACCGCGATATCGGCGGCGGCCTGCACTGGCAGTCGTTCGAAGCGACGGCCGAGATCATAGCCAAACAGACCGAGGGCGCCGCCAATAAAGGGCAGGTGAGTGGCGCACAGTTCGAGCTCCCCCAGCAGCTGTTGCTGGGTATGGGCCAGCAGGGCGAGGGGATCTTCGTGGTGTTTGCTGATATTCGCCCCGACACGCAGAGTGGTCACCTCACCACGGGTTTCGAGGGTCGCCAGCGGATCGGCAGTGATGATATCAAAGCCGTTATCGGCACTGAGTGGTCCCGCCGATTCCAGCAACATGGCCCACGGCTGATGTTGCAGGCGGGCAAAAAGCTGATGGAGTTCAGCACTATGGTCTAGATGATGGATATGAAGTGTTGGCGTCATTTTATGTTACACAGGCAACAGTTTGGTTCCCGAACCCTAGTCGGTGCTGGTGGGCAAGCGTATCATAGGTGTCGGTGACTTAAGAAAAAACTGCCGTGTCGTTCGTTTTTTGCTGGTTGATAGTTTTTAGCCAGCACGTCAGCACGGCCCATCATATGGAAGCCCTTGCCCTGCTCCGTGGCAGAGACAAGGACCAGTGAGGATGATATGAGCATTATAAAAAAACAGGATTTCATCGATTCTATCGCAGATGCCCTCCAGTACATCTCCTATTACCACCCGTTGGATTTTGTTCAGGCTGCCAAAGCGGCGTATGACCGTGAGGCCAACCCGGCCGCCAAAGATGCGCTGGCCCAGATCCTGATCAACTCCCGCATGTCCGCCGAAGGTCATCGCCCGCTCTGCCAGGACACCGGCATCGTGACCTGTTTCGTCAAGATTGGCATGCAAGTCCAGTGGGACAGCGACATGACGGTGCAGGAGATGGTGGACGAAGGGACCCGTCGTGCCTACACCAATCCTGACAACCCGCTGCGCGCCTCCGTGCTGGCCGATCCGGCCGGCAGTCGCAAAAACACCAAAGACAACGCCCCTGCCGTGGTCCATATCGACATGATCCCCGGCAACAAGGTGGAAGTGAGCATCGCGGCCAAAGGCGGCGGCTCCGAGAACAAATCCAAGATGGTGATGCTCAACCCCTCTGACGATATCGTCGAGTGGGTGCTGAAAACCGTGCCGACCATGGGCGCAGGCTGGTGCCCGCCCGGCATGCTGGGCATCGGCATCGGCGGTACCGCCGAGAAAGCGGCGGTGCTGGCCAAAGAGGCCCTGATGGAGCACATCGACATTCAGGAGCTGATCGCCCGTGGCCCGCAAACCACCGAAGAGAAGCTGCGGGTCGAGCTCTACGACAAGGTCAACAAGCTGGGGATCGGTGCCCAGGGTCTGGGCGGCCTCACTACCGTGCTGGATGTGAAGGTGAAATCTGCGCCGACGCATGCCGCTTCCAAGCCGGTGGTGATGATCCCCAACTGCGCCGCCACCCGCCACGTTCACTTCGAGCTGGATGGTTCAGGCCCTGCCGAACTGACTCCGCCGAAACTGAGTGACTGGCCGGAGATCACCCGTGAAGCGGGTGGCAATGTTCGCCGCGTCAACGTCGATGGCATCACCAAGGCCGAGCTGGCCAGCTGGAAGAGCGGTGATACCGTGCTGCTCTCCGGCAAGATCCTCACCGGTCGCGATGCCGCCCACAAGCGTATCGCCGACATGCTGAAAAATGGCGAAGGGCTGCCGGAAGGGGTCGATTTCACCAACCGCTTCATCTATTACGTTGGCCCGGTCGATGCGGTGCGTGACGAAGTAGTTGGCCCGGCTGGCCCCACCACCTCCACCCGGATGGACAAGTTCACCGACATGATGCTGGGTGAAACCGGCCTTATCGGCATGATCGGCAAATCCGAGCGAGGCCCGAAAACCGTCGAGAGCATCAAACAGCACAAGGCCGTCTATCTGATGGCCGTCGGTGGCGCAGCCTATCTGGTGGCCAAGGCTATCAAGAAGGCGCGCGTGGTGGCCTTTGCCGATCTCGGCATGGAAGCGATCTACGAGTTTGAAGTGGAAGATATGCCGGTGACCGTTGCCGTCGATTCCGAAGGCAACAATATCCACGAAACCGGCCCGGCCTACTGGTCGGCCAAGATTGCTGAGCTGGACGGCAAACTCTCCTCCTGAGTGACCGTTTCCGCCGCCGGTTAACGGTATCGGCCCTGTAAAGAAGGCGCGTCCATCCGGATGCGCCTTTTTGCTTTGGCTGGCCTGTTATGGGCTCAAGTTGGCCGTTTGCGGCAAGCGGGTATAAAAAAGGATGGCGTGACGCCATCCTTTTTCGTTGTGCTTGTGCTCTGGCAGCAGACAGCAGAGCAATCGCCCTTGGCTTTAGGCCTTTTTCAGGTAGGCAGCAACCAGTACGATCTGCACGCCGTTGACCTTGCCTTCGATATGGAGCGGGTTGTTGGTCAGACGGATGCCCTTGACCAGGGTGCCGCGCTTGGCGGTGAAACCGGCGCCTTTCACGTCCAGATCCTTGATCAGGGTAACGGAGTCGCCCTCTTGCAGCACGGCGCCGTTGGAGTCAACGGTCGGTACGCTGTCGTCATCTTCGTCAGCAATACCAGCTTCAGCCCAGGCCTTGGCTTCGTCTTCCATGTACATCATATCCAGCAGATCCTGAGCCCACACTTCACCCTTGCCGGAGAGTGCTTTCAGCTGGCGCCATGCCATCACCTGCACCGCAGGCACCTGGCTCCACATGCTGTCGCTCAGGCAACGCCAGTGGTTGACCACCAGGGTATCCGGTTGTTCCAGCTGACCACGGCAGGTGTCACAGATAGCAACGCTGTGATCATCGTCACTGGCGGGGGAGTGAGGCACCACGAAGGCGGTCAGCGCCTGCTCGGCGCTGCACAGTTCACACTTGGCGCCCGCGCGCGCTTGCAGAATGGCGTTGATGGTCATGTTGTTGGTCCCATAGCTAGTGATAAAGCGTCCCGCGTTGGCGGGGCGCGTGAAAGAGGGGGCGGAATATAGCATAAAACCCCGTACTTTGTCAGGTCTGCCCTGGCTCACAAGGTTGGCTGTGCTGTTGCGCGGCGCTGATCGTTTGGTATTGAGAGTGCAATTTGAAGCGGGATCGCTAGAATGAGCCTCCTTTATGACTGCAAGGCAGGGGCATTCGTGCTGGCTCAACGTTTTCAACACCTGGATCGACTGCTCACCCGCTACCGACGCTGGTGGCAGTATCAGCCATATCATCATCTGACCATGGCCTTTGCCGATGAGGCGCCCGAGCTGGCGGTACTGCTCAATGGGCTGACGCTCGTCCAGTTGGCAGAGCTCGATGCGGATATGGATGCCCTCAGCAGTCTGCTTGCCCCCTGGATTGCCGAGGGAGCCGAGCTGCAGCAACTCAGTCAGCTTGCCCCGTTTACCCCTGAGCCAATCACTTGCAGCAAGGAGATGGCGCTGCATATGCCGGGGCGCAAGCAGGCCCAGATCGAGTCGTTCACCGCCTGTCTGCCTGCCCATCAGGGCCCCTATCTGGAGTGGTGTGCTGGCAAGGGACATCTTGGGCGGCTGGTGTCACTTCATCGACAGGCTCCTATCCTCAGTCTGGAGCTGCAAGGACAGCTTTGTGACGAAGGTCGGCTGCTGGCCGAGCGGGATGGCGCCAATATGACCTTTACCTGCGCCGATGCCTTTGCCCCTGAATCGGCGGCGCTGATCGCCCCCGAACATCACGCCATGGCACTCCATGCCTGCGGCGAGCTCCACACCCATCTGCTGGAGCGGGTGGCCGAGCGCGGTGCCCGCGGAGTGACCATCTCTCCCTGTTGTTACCACCTGATCCGTACCAGCCACTATCGCCCGCTGTCGGCCGCGGCCAGCGCCAGCGAGCTGGTGTTGAGCAAAGCGGATCTCAAGTTGCCGCTACAGGAGACGGTGACCGGTGGCGCGCGGATCGCCCGCCTGCGCGAGCAGGAAGTGGTGTGGCGGCTCGGGTTTGACTGCCTGCAGCGTCAGGTGCGCGGGGTGGATGAGTATCTGCCGGTGCCCAATATGCAAAAGAGCCTGCTGACCGGCACGTTCGAGGCATTCTGCGTTTGGGCTGCTGAACGCAAAGGGATTGTGCTGCCCGCCGGGCTGGACTACCCCGCCTGGTTGGAGCACGGGGAGCGTCGCTTTGGTGATGTCGCCCGCATGGAGCTGGTGCGTCATCTGTTTCGCCGTCCTCTCGAGATCTGGCTGGCGCTGGATCGCGCGCTCTTTTTGCAAGAGCAGGGTTATCGGGTCGAAGTGGGGGAGTTCTGTGCCAAACCCATGACCCCGCGCAATATCCTGATCCGTGCCGTGCGCGCCTGACAGCGAGCTCTTTGTGAGCGTTATTTGAACATTGTTGATGGCTGACTGGTGAAGCGGGTCAGCCATTTTTTTCATCACGAACAATGACCGTATGGCAGGCCACCTGGCCGTCTCAACTGTTCTAAAAATGGGCGAAAGATCACGCTTTAGCGTTTTCGTTTGGGTTCTATTTCTTTGTTTCAGCTGCACTGAATATCACAAGGTGAAATGGTTCACAAATTACGCGAATTTCTTAATTTTCATCGTGAATTTAGTTGTTGGAACACCTACTCTTGGAGCGCATTAATTCAAACAAGGACGATAAACATGTTCAAACCCAAGCGTTGTGCCTGGCTGATCGCTGCCGCTTGCGTATTGCCCAGCTATGCCGTAATAAGTGCAACCATGAATATTCAACCCGATCCACAAAATGCGGGAGGATATGTGATTGCGGCCCCGGATCTGGCCGCGGTGGAAAAGGCCAAGACGGCCAACCCCATGTATACAATATGGGCCAAGGCACTGGCCACCCGGTCAAATAAAATAGTCGATGCCATTGAACCGGGTCTGGCAAGCAATCCTGACAACGTAAAACGGGTTGAACGGGTATTTCCCCAATCTGAATGGGAATATTTAACCCAGATGGCCGCGCCGGAATATACCTATGTCCGCTTCTTGCGGGCCATCGGTAAATTTCCTGCGTTCTGCGGCGAATATAACGACGGGCGCGATTCTGATGCGATCTGTAAAAAATCCATTGTGACGGCCTTTGCCCACTTCTCTCAGGAGACCGGCGGCCATATTGCCAAGGAGAACGTCTCCGATAACCCGCTGGGGCTGGAGGAGTGGCAACAGGCGCTAGTGCATGTGCGGGAGATGGGCTGGTCAGAGGGACAGACCGGTTATACCACCGGCTGTGGCCAGAACGACTGGCAGAACAAGAAGTGGCCCTGCAGTACCGGACAAGGTTACTTTGGCCGCGGCGCCAAGCAGCTTTCTTACCACTTCAACTACGGGGCCTTCTCCGAGGCGATGTTTGATGGCGATGCCTCAGTGCTGCTCAACAACCCGGGGCTGGTGGCGGACTCCTGGCTCAACCTCGCTTCTGCCATCTGGTTCTTCCTCACCCCGCAGGCCCCGAAACCGGCCATGCTGCACGTGATTGATCGCACCTGGGTGCCCTCCAAACGGGAAGCTGACGCCGGTATCGGCTATGGCTTCGGTACCACCATCAACGTCATCAACGGCGGTATCGAGTGTGGTGAACAGAACAAGGACAAAGGGCAGCCGGTCAATCGCATCCGCTACTGGGAAGGGCTGGCCAACCACTACCAGATCCCGGTCAAGGCGGATGAGAAGAACACCTGCTGGCAGCAGACTCCCTATGGCAGCCTCAATCTCAACGGCGCTACCGACGTGCTCTACACCAACTGGGATGGCAACTGGAAGTACTATCCTGATCGCCCGGGCGGTTACTCCTTCGAGTGTGAGCTGGTGGGCTTCCAGACCGCTTATTCTGCGCTGGTGCCGGGTGATTACGAGAAGTGCGTGACCAACTTCTACGGTTCCCACGCCAACTGGCCGAAAGTGCGGATCGTCGCCAAGCTCGATCCTGCCCCGGTCGATCCGGTTGACCCGCCCATTGATGGCCAGCCTGCCTGGGAGGCCAGCAAGGTCTATACCGCGGGCAACAAGGTGAGCTACAAGGGCGCCGTCTATCAGGCCAAATGGTGGACGCAAGGGGATGATCCCGCCAAAGGTGGCCCCTGGGCTGTGGTGGTGACCAAATAAGGTTGCCGTTGGGATCATGGTCAATCACCATGATCTATCGGTAGTGGAAACAAGCAGGCAGCAGGGAGGAGATATCTCCCTGCTTTTTACCCGTTATCGGCCTGTTGTCGCCCCATCAGGCGGGATCAGAAACGGTAGTTGAGACCGACACTGACCCCTTTGACATCGAGTCGAGGCATGGGGATATATTGGTACTCCGCATTGAGTCCGATACCCGAATCAAAGCGATATTGCCAACCCGCAGCGCCATAAAAACCGACCCCGGAGTTGCTCTGATCTTCCTTGTTGATCGTGTATTCGACTCTGTGGGCGTTGGCACCCAGTTTGGCATAAAAGCTGTTGCCGGAAGAGACCGGGAATTGTGCATACAAGGCAGAGCGGATCCCTTTGTAATGGATATCTTTTACGTCATTGAGGGTTGCATCGAAGAGGGCGCTGACTACGCCACCGGTACCAAACAATATTCCTGAATCGATACCGATATAATCGTTGAACATATAACGGTAATAGAGATCGGCAGTCATATTGTCACCGCCATCGGCCTGATCCCCATTTTGTGCTTTGAATGACTGGGTGCCATAACCAAGGGTGGCGCCGACGATATGGGGAGAGGGGGTTGCTATCGCCACGGAAGAGAAGATCGCCGTGGCAACCACCAGGGGAGTGAATAACTTCATCATGCAGGTTCCAATTAAATAGCGTGGAATATGGCTGCGACGAACAGATTTATATGGGCTCGGGTGAGCTTGTCTTATATTCGCAGGCCAGTAGTGAGTGGCAATATCTCATATTGTCAGCGGGATGAATAATCAGAGCACCCATAACCGTTATGATGGGAGGTGAGAGTGGTTATCTTCTGTCTGAACAATGGTGAACTGTGTCAATACTATCTGAAACGGGCGCTGATAAATCGCAAATTTCATTGGTTTTCTGCACTAATCAACTTAGTGTAACGGGATGTTAGGCTGGCAATATATGCCTTCAAACGTGGACTGGATGGTAAACAAGATGGTGATTTCTCGTGACGGTATATTAGAGGGGGGTTGCCATTGTGGTGCAATCCGCTACAAGGTGCTAGCTGCTCCCTTTGCTACCGATTTTTGCCACTGCCGGGATTGTCAGCGCACGACCGGCGCTCCGGTCGGCGCCTGGATGGATTTTCGGGTGAAACAGGTGCAATGGCTATGCGGCGTATTGACTGAGTACGCCTCGTCGGAGGCGATTCGACGCGGCTTTTGTGCAACCTGTGGCGCCACCCTCAGCTATCGCAGCATTCAATACCCCGAGTACCTGACGCTGGCTATTGTCTCACTTGATAACCCCGAAACGGTCGCACCAACCTATCACATCCATACCGTCAGCCAGCTCTCCTGGTTGCCGATCCAGGACGATCATCCCCGTTATCCGAAAGGGAAGTAGTTTTGTGATATTCCACGTAGAAAGAGGAGTACACCATGGAGCTGATAGTGATCCGCCATGGAGAGACCCAAGCCAACGCCGAGGGGCGTTATCAAGGGGCGTTGGATATCGGGCTCAACTAAGATGGCGCGCGGCATATATGCTGGCTGGCCGATGAGATAGCGACCACACTGGCCCCTTTCGATCGGTTGCTGGCGTCGCCCCTGCTGCGAACAAGAGAGAGCGCCGCGATCTTCTCACGTCAGTTGGGCTTGCCTGTGAAACTTGCTCCGGACTTTCGTGAGCGGCATGTCGGCCTGTTCGAGGGGCTGACGCAGGCAGAGGCCAAGGCGCGTTATCCCGAGTTGTGGGTGCGCAACATCACCCGGCGCTGGGCGGAGGCTCCGCTTGGCGGTGAGACGCTGGATGAGGTGATTGCCCGAGTCTCGCAGGGACTAACGGCACTGGCCTCGACCATGCAGGGGGAGCGGGTATTGCTGGTGGCGCACGGTGTGGTCGCCAAGGTGATCCGCGCCCTAACGACCGCCGGATTTGATGACTTCTTCGCGTGGCAGTTGCCCAACGGCGGCATGCTGGTGGTCAATCTTGACTCCTCTATATCACCATTGCGATTCAATCGACCGGTTGGGCAGAGTTAGTTTGTGCGCTGCTTTTTCTACTCTTCGATATCCAGCAACACCAGAATGGCGCTGTCGCCACCCCATTCGCGGGGAGCCTGATGGAAGGCGCGCACATTGGGGTGCTGGGCCAGCCAGCAGGGAATGCGCTGTTTGAGAATATGTTTGCCGATGCCGTGCATCACCGAGGCGACATGAATGTTCTCTTTCTGGCAGAGGGTGAGCAGGGCGGCCAGCTCCTGTTTTGCCTGCTGCTGGTTCATGCCGTGCAGATCCAGGTAGATCTCCGGCGGATAAATGCCCCGCTTGAGCTTTTTCAGCTCAAATTTTGACACATCTTCCCGCACGTAACGGGTCGGCCCATCATCGTCGAGATGGGGCTGATACTCATCGCTGAAATAGTGGTCAACCCCAAGCTTTTCGCGGGTTTCGCGTAATTCGCGTTTCTGCTTGACCGGGCGTAACTCGGCCCTTATGGTATCTTGCTTGATTTTCCGGGTACCTTTTATCGCATCGCGGAACAGCAGGGTTTCCTCGTCTGTCGGTGAGGGCGTTTTTTTCATCAGATGCTCATGTATTAGGTATGCGTCTTGCCCGTCAGGTAAACGGGGCTCGGGCCGGATATTACTCGACTTGGAGGTGGATTTGGACAAGATATTTATCGATGAGGTGGTTGCCGAGATGCACACCATCCAGGACATGTTGCGTTGGGCCATGAGTCGTTTCAACGACGCCGGGATTTTTTACGGTCATGGAACCGACAACGCCTGGGATGAAGCTGTGCAGCTGGTACTGCCCGCGTTACATCTGCCACCGGATGTAGACCCGGCCATGCGCCACTCCCGTCTCACCAGCAGCGAGCGTCACCGTATCGCCGAGCTGATTATCCGCCGGGTACAGGAGCGGGTACCGGCCGCCTACCTGACCAACAAGGCCTGGTATGCCGGTTGGGAGTTCTACGTGGACGAGCGGGTGCTCATTCCCCGTTCCCCCATTGCCGAGATGGTGGCCAACCGTTTCGCGCCCTTCCTCAAACATGAACCAACCCGGATCATGGATCTGTGCACCGGCTCAGGTTGCATCGCCATCATCATGGCCCACGAGTTCCCGGAAGCGGAAGTCGATGCCATCGACATCAGCATCGATGCGCTGAACGTTGCCGAGCGCAATATCAACGATCACGGGCTGGAGCAGCAGGTCATTCCGATCCGCTCCGATCTGTTCCGCGACCTGCCGGCGGGCGACAAGTACGATCTCATCGTCTCCAACCCGCCCTATGTTGACTCCGAAGATATGTCGGATCTGCCGGACGAGTTCCGTCACGAGCCCGAGCTGGCGCTGGCGTCCGGCTCCGATGGTCTCAAGCTGACCAAGCGTCTGCTGGCCCATGCCGCCGATTTCCTCAAGGATAACGGTGTGCTGGTGGTTGAAGTAGGCAACAGCATGATCCATCTGGAAGCCCAGTTCCCCGAGATCCCCTTTACCTGGGTTGAATTCGAAAACGGCGGTCACGGCGTCTTTGTGATGACCCGTGAAGAGCTGGTGCAGTATCAGGATCATTTCGCCATCTACAAGAACTAAGCAGGAGCGCGCATGGCAGGGAACAGTTTTGGTCAACTCTTTCGGGTCACTACCTTTGGCGAGAGCCACGGCCTGGCGCTGGGCGCCGTGGTCGATGGTTGCCCGCCTGGGCTGGAGATCAGCGAAGCGGATCTGCAGGGGGATCTGGATCGGCGCAAGCCCGGCACTTCCCGCTACACCACGCCGCGCCGCGAGCCGGACGAGGTGAAGATCCTCTCCGGGGTGTTCGAGGGCAAGACCACCGGCACCTCCATCGGGCTGCTCATCGAGAATACCGATCAGCGCTCCAAGGATTACTCCGATATCAAGGATCTGTTCCGGCCGGGTCATGCTGACTACACCTACCACCAGAAGTATGGTCAGCGGGACTATCGTGGCGGTGGTCGCTCATCTGCCCGCGAGACCGCGATGCGAGTGGCGGCGGGGGCGATTGCCAAGAAGTACCTGAAACAGGTACATGGCATCGAGATCACCGGTTTTCTCTCCCAGCTCGGCCCCATCAAGGCTGAGGCGTTTGACGCGGCGCAGATTGAGCAGAATCCCTTCTTCTTCCCCGATGCGGGCAAGCTGGAAGAGCTCGATCAATATATGCGCGACCTGAAAAAAGAGGGCAACAGTATCGGTGCCAAGGTGCAAGTCATTGCGCGCAATGTGCCGGTGGGCCTGGGTGAGCCGGTGTTTGATCGTCTCGACGCCGACATTGCCCATGCCATGATGGGCATCAATGCGGTGAAAGGGGTGGAGATCGGTGATGGCTTTGCGGTGGTGGAGCAAAAAGGCTCCGAGCATCGCGACGAGATGACCCCGGCGGGCTTTGCCAGCAACCATGCGGGTGGCATTCTGGGCGGCATCTCGTCGGGTCAGGATATTGTGGTGAGCATGGCGCTCAAACCGACTTCCAGCATCACTGTGCCGGGCAAGACCATCAATACCGAAGGTGAGGCAATCGAGATGATCACCAAGGGGCGTCACGATCCCTGTGTCGGCATTCGCGCCGTGCCCATCGCCGAAGCCATGCTGGCGCTGGTGTTGATGGATCACCTGCTGCGCCATCGTGCCCAGAATCAGGGGGTGTTGACCCATACCCCACAGCTGCGTTGATCGCTCTTGCTGCACATCGACTGATCGCACCCTGTTCAGGGTGCTGGTTCGTCAACCAAATCAAAGGCGACCTTCGGGTCGCCTTTGTTCTTATGCTCTGCGGTACTTCTATCACTCGTCGGTTATCAAGAGTGATCAGCGTCCTGCGGATCGGCATCGAGACGGCAGTTGGGGGGAGAGAACTTCCCATGGTGTTTGGGCATAGCGTGAATGGCCTCGTTGACCTTGAGGAGCTGCTCTTCGCTCATGCTGTTTTTGGCAAACATCAGGCTGACCGGCTGGTGGTGCAGCAACAGCTGACAACTGATAAACCCCTCGGCGCCCAATTGGGAGAGCCGATAGCGTGCATATTGCCACTCCATAATGATGCCATCGAGACGGCGGGCCAGCAGCAGTTCGATTAGTCGATCATCGGCATTGTACTCGGTCGCCCCCTTGAGGGCAGGACACTCGTCCATTTGATGAATGGGGCGAGTACCGCGCAGTTTGCCAATTTTGAGATCCTTGTTGTGGCACAGTTTGGACAAGGTATCGAGCTTTCCCCAGCGATCCTGATGGCCTGGAATCGGGTTATTACTCAACAGCACATAGGTGCTCTGGCGATAGGGTGCAGAGAAGCGGGCATACTTCTGCCGCTCCGGTAGTGGTAGTGCGGCCATCGCCACATCCAGCTGATCGTGCTCCACCAGATGGAGTGCCCGCGCCCAGGGGATCTCACGAAATTTGGGGGCAAAGCCCGCCTGGATGAGGATCTGGCGAGTCAGGCTGACATCCAGCCCGTCCAGCTCACCCCTGTTGTTGATTTGACTGAAGGGGGGCCAGTGGCTCCAGGCCACGGTCAGGGTCTGACTGGCCTGCAGGGAAGGGGTCAGCAAAAGCAGCAGCAGGCAGAGCTTGGCCTGCCAGTTGCCGTGGGGACGATATTGCGTGCTCATAGCTTAACCTCGTTATTCTGCTTTTTGTTCTCTGCTATCCCGTGCGCCTGCGACCCGCGCATCACGATGACGGGACAGGTAATAAGTTGTCAGTTAATAGTGTGGTGCGTGCTTCACTGGTCAACGGGATTATTCGGTGGAGAGCAGAGGGCTTTTCTGTGCGTGCTGGGAGGAGCATCACATTTTTCTCGTTTATCCGGCACAACTCCGTTAGACTGCGCCCCTATTCTTTCCCCTTTGCTCTGCTCCCCGGGGAAATCGTTGTGTTCTCAACAGGCCCGAGTCTGGCGAGATGGCATCGGCTCAGCAGAGGAGCCCCATCCCGGATTGTCGGCGCCCCTATCCCTAGCAGGTAACTATGAGTTTTACTTCCCTCGGTCTGGCCGAACCCTTGTTGCGTGCCGTTGCCGAACAAGGCTACGACACCCCGTCTCCCATTCAGCAACAAGCGATCCCCGCCGTTCTGGCTGGCCGCGATCTGATGGCGGCGGCCCAAACAGGGACCGGCAAGACCGCAGGCTTTACCCTGCCGATGCTGCAACGTCTGATGGAGAGCAAGCGCAAGGTCTCTCCGAACCGCGTCCGTGCGCTGGTACTGACCCCGACGCGCGAGCTGGCCGCCCAGGTGGGCGAGAGCGTGCGCAACTATGGCAAGCATCTGCCCCTGCGCAGCCACGTGGTATTTGGCGGCGTGAGCATCAACCCGCAGATGATGGCGACTCGCCGTGGTCTCGACGTGCTGGTGGCCTGTCCGGGCCGTCTGATCGATCTCTACAACCAGAATGCCGTCAAGTTTGACGAGGTGGAGATCCTGGTACTGGACGAAGCGGATCGCATGCTCGACATGGGCTTTATCCGCGACATCCGCCGCATCCTGACCCTGCTGCCGAATAAGCGCCAGAACCTGCTCTTCTCCGCCACCTTCGCCGACGAGATCCGCGAGCTGGCAACCGGCCTGCTGGACAACCCGGCAGTGATCGAAGTTGCCCCGCGCAACAGTACCGCCGAGCGTATCGAGCAGCTGGTGCACCCGTGCGACAAGGCCAACAAGATTGCCCTGCTGAGCCACCTGATCTCCAGCAACAACTGGCAGCAGGTGCTGGTCTTTACCCGTACCAAGCACATCGCCAACCGCGTTGCCGAGAAGCTTGAAAAAGACGGCATCAGTGCTGCCGCCATTCACGGCAACAAGAGCCAGGGTGCCCGTACCCGCGCGCTGGCCGGTTTCAAGGATGGCAGTGTGCGCGTGATGGTGGCGACCGACATCGCAGCCCGTGGCCTCGATATCGACAAGCTGCCGCAGGTAGTGAACTTCGAGCTGCCGAACGTGGCGGAAGATTACGTGCACCGTATCGGTCGTACCGGTCGTGCTGGCGCTGCCGGTCATGCCATCTCCCTGGTTGCGGCCGATGAAGGGAAGCTTATCAAGGCCATCGAGCGTCTGACCAAGCAGAACATCCCCTGCGAGCAGGTGCCCGGTTTCGAAGCGTCCCGCGAGACCCTCGACAACATCGCCCGTGGTATCGGCGCGCCGCTGCGCAAAGAGCCCCGTGATCCGAGCGAGCAGCGCCGTGCGCCGCGTCCGCTAGGTCAAGGCCAGCGTCAAGGTGCCGGTCGCTCCGGCAATGGCGCCGGTGCTAACGGTGGTGGCAATCGCACTGGCAACGGCGGCAAGCCCAAGCCGCAAGGTGGTCAGCGTCCGGCTGAGGGCGCTGGCAAACCGGCTCAGGCCCGTCGTCCCCGTCGCTCTACCCACAACCAGTAAGCGGCTCGGGAGCTTGACTCCCCAGCTATGCGGTTGACTGAAAAGCCCTGCCAATCTGGCAGGGCTTTTTGTTTTTTCATGTCCCGTCCTGAATATGGTTTACACCTTTCCCCCCAATAAATGGAGAACCCGATGGGACAAGGTGTGAAACGGACA
>NZ_JAAKUB010000035.1:0-39390 GCF_049174935.1 Aeromonas sp. 600886
CCCGATGCGGTACATAGAGGGTTCTGAGTAGAAAAATGCTAGTTGAAAATGTGTAAACCTATTTCAGGACTAGACAGCAGACTGTTTACCAGGCAAACAAGTGCAGATAAAAAAATGCCACCCGAGGGTGGCAGTGAAAGATGACGGAACTTGAGCAAAGCGTTCAGCGAAAACCGGTCGTCTTCGCCTGCATAGAGCAATACAGGAACCGTGCCAATCCGGCAAAAGCCCCCGTATCCCTCCACGTCATGGGCAAACCACGACAGCACTGCCCCATGATGGTAGAATCTCGCGGTTTCACATTTATGAAGAGTCGACGCCATGCCCTGGATACAAATTCGAATCAACGCCACTGCCAAGACCGCAGACAAGGTGAGCAACATGCTGCTGGGGCGTGGAGCCCAGGCGGTGACCTTTATGGATGCCAAGGATGTGCCCGTCTACGAACCCATGCCCGGTGAAACCCCGCTCTGGGGCGAGACCGAAGTGATGGGGCTGTTCGATGCCGAAACCGATCCGGCCCCCACCATCGCCTTTTTCCAGCAGATCTTCGGAGAAAATGTCGGCTACAAGGTCGAGCAGCTGGAAGACAAGGACTGGGTGCGCGAGTGGATGGATCACTTCCACCCGATGCAGTTTGGCGAGCGCCTCTGGATCTGCCCGAGCTGGCGCGATGTGCCGAACCCCGATGCAGTTAACGTGATGCTGGATCCGGGCCTGGCCTTCGGTACCGGTACCCACCCCACCACAGCTCTCTGCCTGCAATGGCTGGACGGCCTCGATCTGACCGGTAAAACCGTGGTCGACTTTGGTTGCGGCTCCGGCATTCTCGGCATCGCCGCCCTGAAACTGGGTGCCGCCCGCGTCATCGGCATCGACATCGACCCGCAGGCCATTCAGGCCAGCCGCGACAACGCCGCGCGCAACGGCGTCGCCGACCAGATTGAGCTCTACCTGCCGGCCGACCAGCCGCAAGATGTCGAAGCGGACGTGGTGGTCGCCAATATCCTGGCAGGCCCGCTGCGCGAACTGGCTCCGCTGATCGCCGGCCACGGCAAGCCGGGCAGCCTGATGGCCCTCTCCGGCGTGCTGGAGAGCCAGGCCCCGGAACTGGAAACTATCTACGGCCAGTGGTTCGAGATGGACCCGACCGCAGTCAAGGAGGAGTGGTGCCGCCTCTCCGGCCGCAAGCACGGCTAAACATAGCTCCCACTCTCAAGGCGGCAAGTCAGCATCTTTATTAAACAAGAGCACCCACGGGTGCTCTTGTTGTTTCTCCCCCCTTTCCTACTCTGGGGGACGGTTCACGCTTCTCTGGCCAATAAGGGATTAACATCGTTCTTCCACATCATTGAGGCCCTGCCATGAGCGAATACCAGAAGATGATTAGCAGCCAACCGTACAACTGCATGGCACCCGAGCTGGCCCTGTTGCGCCGGGAAGCGGCACGGCGCTATCGCCGTTTCAATCAGGCGGAAGATGAGGCAGAGCAGCGGGCACTACTGGCGGAGCTGATTGGCAAATTGGCTGAGAATGCCTTTATCTGCCCGCCCCTCTACTGTACCTATGGCCGCCACATCCACCTGGGCAAGGACTCCTACATCAATATGGGTGCGACCCTGCTGGACAATGCCCCCATTCGCATCGGCGCCCATGTGATGATTGGGCCAAACGTGCAGATCTATACCGCAGCCCATGCGCTGGAGGCCGACGAACGGATTCAGGGAACAGAGACGGCGCTGCCGGTCACCATTGAAGACAAGGTCTGGATTGGGGGCGGCGCCATCTTGCTGCCCGGCGTCACCATAGGGCGGGAGGCGATCGTCGGCGCGGGCGCCGTAGTCACCAAAGATGTACCGGCCGGTGCTCGGGTAGTCGGCAACCCGGCCCGGATCCTGCCAGCCACAAACAGGGCATAAGGCAGCCAACCGGGTTGTATGCCGATACCGCCATCAACTCACAACAGCCCCGACACCCCATAAAAAAATAAAGCCCAATGTCACGAAGACGTTGGGCTGTTAAAAGGTGCTACGGAATTGCGACTCTCATCGCAGAAAAATTAGAAGGAGTGCCCTTCTAAACTGGCAGGGAGATATTAGCGAATGCGCAAACGTTTTACATAGTGAAATACCACAGGATTGCGAGGTACATCGCACTATTTAAATAATTACCTGCTATGGCACGCGAAGCCTCTTTGAGCCATTTATTTTCCCCAATCACTCTGGTTACTATTCACGGTTAAACAGAAAAGCCCCGATTTCTCGAGGCTTTGCTTCTCTCAACCGCAACGTGGCCGAGGTGTCAGAAACGGCGGACAAACTCATCGAGCGGCAGCTCGCGCAGTTTACGCGCTTCCAGCATGGGGGTGCCGAGGTAGAGGAAACCCACCAGCTGATCCTCTGCCGCCAGTCCCAATCCCTTGTTGATCTGCTCATCGAAGATAAACCAGCCGGAGCGCCAGATACCGTTGAAGCCCTGTGCCTGCGCCGCCATCTGCATCGCCATCAGGGCACAACCGGCAGAGAGCTCCTGCTCCAGTTTCGGCACCTTGGGGTGATCCTGATAACGGGTTGCCACGGCGACGACCAAGGGCGCCCGCAGTGGCGCTTCGCTGCACTTCTTGATGCTCTCTTCATCTTCGCCACGGGCACGGGCCGCCTTGGCCAGCAGCTTGCCCAGCCGCTCACGCCCCTCCCCTTCAAACAGAATGAACTGCCAGGGGGTCAGGGTGCCGTGATCCGGCGCACGCAGGCCCGCCTTGAGGATATTGTCGAGCACCTCACCGCTCGGGGCGGGCTCGGCGAGACGGCCACAGGAGTGGCGGTTGAGCAACAGGGTGAGGGCATCCATGGGCAATTCCTTCTCTGGGGCAATGATGGCGCTACCTTAGCACAGCACCGAATGAAGAAAACCCCTGAGGCTCAGGGGTTTATTGCACTAAAAAGGGCACGAGGACGCTGCTTGCTAGATGATCGCAGCCAGCTCGGCCCCTTGCCGGATGGCACGCTTGGCATCCAGCTCGGCGGCCACGTCTGCTCCGCCGATGATATGCACCGGCTTGCCTGCCGCCTGCAACCCCGCCTGCAGCTCCTTGAGAGGCTCCTGCCCGGCGCAGACGATCACCTGATCCACCGGCAGACACTGTTTGGTCTCGCCCACCTGAATGTGCAAGCCCTCGTCATCGATCCCCAGATATTGTACCCCGGAGAGCATCTGCACCTTGCGGTTCTTGAGCACGGTACGGTGGATCCAGCCGGTGGTCTTGCCAAGGCCGTCACCCACCTTGCTCTCCTTGCGCTGGAGCAGCCAGATCTGGCGCTCGGGGGCGTCGATTTCAGGAGCCGTGAGGCCACCGCGCTCGCCAAGCTGTTTGTCGATGCCCCACTCCTTGAGCCAGTGATCACGGTGCCCATCGGCATCCATCTCCACCTTCTTCTCTACCAGATACTCAGCCACATCGAAACCGATGCCGCCGGCACCGATCACCGCCACCTTCTGGCCGACCGGCTTGTGATCCCGCAATACATCGAGGTAGTTCAATACCTTGGGATGCTCGATCCCCGGGATATTGGGGGTGCGCGGACGGATACCGGTAGCAAGGATCACCTCGTCAAAACCGCCGCCGAGCAGGCTCTCGGCACTCTGGCGCTGGCCCAGATAGAGCTCGACGCCGCACTTCTCCAGCCGTTTGGCGAAATAGCGCAGGGTTTCGTGAAACTCCTCCTTGCCCGGGATCTGCTTGGCGAAGTTGAACTGGCCGCCGATTTCGCTGGCCTGATCGAACAGGCTCACCTGATGACCGCGCTCGGCAGCGTAACAGGCAAACGCCAGCCCGGCCGGGCCCGCCCCCACCACCGCCAGCTTTTTGGGCTGGGGCACGCGGCCAAAGGTCAGCTCGGTCTCGAAACAGGCGCGGGGATTGACCAGACAGGAGGCGCGCTTCTGCTTGAACACATGGTCGAGGCAGGCCTGGTTGCAGGCGATGCAGGTGTTGATCTCATCCGCCCGGTTCTCGGCCGCCTTGATGACAAACTCCGGGTCCGCCAGGAAGGGGCGCGCCATGGAGACCATATCCGCCTCGCCCCCCGCCAGAATCCGCTCGGCCACCTCGGGGGTGTTGATACGGTTGGTGGTAATGAGGGGCACCTTGAGGTGTTTTTTCAGCTCGGCAGTGACCCAGCTGAAGGCGCCGCGCGGCACGCTGGTGGCGATGGTGGGAATGCGCGCCTCGTGCCAACCGATACCGGTGTTGATCAGGGTCACCCCCACCGCTTCCAGCGCTTTGCCAAGGGCGATCACCTCTTCCAGGGTCGAGCCCTGCTCCACCAGATCCAGCATGGAGAGGCGGAAGATAATGATGAAGTCGGTGCCGACCCGCTCGCGGATGGCGCGGACAATCTCCACCGGGAAGCGCATCCGGTTTTCGCTGCTGCCACCCCAGCCATCGCTGCGTTTGTTGGTGCGCTCGCAGATGAACTGGTTGATGAGATAGCCTTCCGAGCCCATCACCTCGACGCCGTCATAACCGGCCGCCTTGGCCAACGCTGCTGTAGCCGCGAAGTCGCGAATAGTGCCGCAGATCTGCCGCTCGCTCATGGCGCGCGGTTTGAATGGGGAGATGGGGGCTTTGAGGGCACTCGGCGCCAGACTAAACGGATGATAGGCGTAACGACCGGCATGGAGGATCTGCAGCGCAATCTTGCCCCCCTCCTGATGCACGGCGTTGGTCACCTTCTTGTGCTTGCTCACCTGCCAGGGAAAGCTCAGCTGGGAGCCGTGAGGCACCAGCCGACCGCGCAGATTGGGGGCAATGCCGCCGGTGACGATAAGGCCAACGCCACCACGGGCGCGCTCGGCGTAAAAGGCGGCCAGCTTGTCAAAACCGCCCTTCTCCTCTTCGAGGCCGGTATGCATGGAGCCCATCAACACACGGTTGCGCAGCTGGGTAAAACCAAGGTCGAGCGGGGTCAGCAGGGTCGGATAGCGGCTCACGATGCCTCCAGTTAATTTTTTGTTATCAAACTGAGGCTAGAGTAAAGAATCGAAAATTCTTTTTCAAACAAATGTTTGGACAATTTTTCAGCGAACAGCCGTGCCCTGAGCGAAGATAGGCGGGATCCGCCAGTCGGAAATGGCAATTTCGCCCGCAACTGGTTAATAATGGCTCTTCTCTACCCATTAACAGGGCGATAACGCGACTATGTCTATTTTCAAAGGTCTGGGTTGGTTGTTCCGCAGCCTGTGGCGCCTGCTCAATTTCACCCGGCTGATGCTGGTCAATCTGCTGTTTCTCATCGTAGTGCTGGTCATCGTCTTCAGCGTCAGCCAGAAAGAGGCACCCAAGGCGCCAATCGAAGGGGCGCTAACCCTCAATCTCAACGGCGTGCTGGTGGAGCAACGCTCCCAGACAGATCCCACCGTACAACTGCTGCGCCAGATGGACAGCAGCGACGAGCAGCCGAGCGAGATCGTCCTCTCCGACCTGCTGTGGGCCATCAAGAGTGCCAAGGATGACGAGCGCATCAAGGCGCTGGTGATCAAGCCGCAAGGGCTGCAGGGGGCCAACTTCACCAAACTGCAGGAGGTGGCGAGCGCCATCGACTCCTTCCGGGAGAGCGGCAAACCGGTGATCGCCATGGCCGACTTCTACACTCAGGGGCAATACCTGCTGGCGGCCCACGCCGATCACGTGCTGCTCAACCAGAGTGGCGCCGTGGTAATAGAGGGGCTTGGGGTCTACCAGACCTACTTCAAGTCGGCGCTGGAGAAGCTCAACATCACCCCGCATGTATTCAAGGTCGGCACCTACAAATCCTTTGTCGAACCCTATACCCGCGACGAGATGTCCCCCGAGAGCAAGGAGGCGAACCAGCGCTGGCTGGATCAGCTGTGGCAATCCTATGTGGCTGACGTAGCCGAGCAGCGGGAGATCGAACCCGATGCGGTCGCGCCGGGCAAGGATCGCTTCCTCGAGCTGCTGCGCAAGGCCGGTGGCAATGCCGCCAACTACGCCCTCGACAACGGGCTGGTGGATCAGCTGGCCACCCGCGACGAGATGACCCAGGCGGTCATTAAAGAGGTGGGTGAAGCGGACGACCACGGCTGGAAAGGGGTCGGCCTGAAAGAGTATCTGGCTGCCATTCCGGAACAATATCCCCGGAGCGGCAAGGATGGGGTGGGTCTGGTGGTCGCCAGCGGCGCCATCATGGATGGCGTGCAGCCTGCCGGCACCATCGGCGGTGATAGCCTCTCCGACCTGCTGGCCGATGCCCGCCGCGATGACAAGGTCAAAGCAGTGGTCCTGCGGGTCGACAGCCCCGGCGGCAGCGCCTTCGCCGCCGAGCAGATCCGCGCCGAGCTGCTGGCCCTGAAACAGGCAGGCAAACCGGTAGTGGTCTCCATGGGCAGCTATGCCGCCTCCGGTGGCTACTGGATCTCCGCCGATGCGGACAAGATCTTCGCCTCCCCGACCACCCTCACCGGATCCATCGGGGTATTCGGAATGTTCGCCACTATCGACAAGGCATTGGCCCAGTTCGGTGTGCATACCGATGGGGTCGGCACCACAGATTACGTCGGCGTCGGCCCGACCCGCGCCCTGCCGGATCACGTCGGTCAGGCTATCCAGCTGAGCGTGGAAGATACCTACCAGCGCTTCATCGGTCTGGTCAGCAAGGGCCGCGGCCTGAGCCCGGAAGAGGCCGAAAAAGCGGCCGAAGGTCGTGTCTGGACTGGTGAGGATGCCAAGGCCCTGGGTCTGGTGGACGAGTTCGGCAATCTGGATAACGCCATCAAGGCCGCCGCCGAACTGGCCAACCTCAAGGAGTGGCAGGTCACCCCCATCGAGCAGGAGGAGTCCACCAAGGACAAGTTCCTGCGCCAGCTGTTTGACAGCAGTGCCCGCGTGCTGGCCCCCCAGTTGCAAAGCTGGCTACCGGCTGGATTTGGCAAGGCATTGGTGGAAGTGAACCGCAGTCTCGACCCGCTCACCCGCTTCAACGATCCGCAAGGCACCTACGCCTTCTGCCCGGTCTGCGTGCAGTGATTCTGCCTGGGTAAAACGCTGACTCGAGCCCAGAAAAACGGCGACCATAATGGTCGCCGTTCAGCGTGATGAGAGCCCCTGGGCCCAAGCCAAGGGGTTGACCTCATATCGACATGGTCAATGCACGGACTGCGCCTTGCGCAAAGCCTCCAGCCGCTTGACGTCGAGATGACCCCCTTGACTCTTTCAGCCCCCAAGAGCACCGCCTGCTCAACATCGATAACTACTTCTCTTTTTACTTCAGCCGCGACAAGGTTCACTCCTGCTGTTAGCCCGAGAATGGTCGAACAGCCATTGACTCATCGGCATTAACCCCATGGGCGGCCCTCTTTTTTCTCCTGCTTTCTGAATTTGCCACTCCCGAGCAGGGATCAAATAACGCTCATCCCCCACCTGACACTGTCGATACTGATAATGCGAGGCAATGAACAAGCGGGTTCCTGCCCGCGAGCAAGACAATCAGGAGGTCTGCATGAAAACAAGCGCAGTAGTGTTCACTCTCGCCACGCTGGGCATATCGATGGCACAGACGACCCAGGCAAGTAATACAGGACGCATCGAATTCAGCGGCGCCATCGTGGAGGATGCCTGCCGTGTCAACCAACTAGAGAAGCAGATGCAGGTCACCTGCCTCTCAGGCTCCGCACAAACAACCGAAACAGTTAATTTGCAAAAACTGGCAAGAGAGGCATCCTTGAATCTCTCCCACAGCCAGGTCTCCTACCAGTGGGTCGATGATCGCCACACTATGGCAATCGTCACCGTCAGTCACAAATAACGCCCACTGCCGCTGGCAGAAACAACAACGGCGACCATAGGGTCGCCGTTGTCATTACCGGGTCTCGAGTTCAAGTCATCAGGCTTGAGGATTGAGACGGGTCGGCATACCGGTACGCTGTTCCAGCACCTGCTTGACCACGTTGGAGTCAGACTCGGCGTGAGCGATGAAGCGGGTGATAGCCGGTGTCATCGGGAGCGGCACGGAGGCGGTGGAGTTGAACTCCTCCTCGGTCCGTGACAGCGGCTCGTGCACTTCCATGTAGCGACCGCCATCCGGCTCGACCGTGGTCTTGACCGGCTGGTTGACGAACTGGACGCGGGTACCGACCGGCACGTTGTCGAACAGATACTTGATGTCGTCGGCACGCAGACGTACGCAGCCGCTGCTCACCCGCAGACCGATGCCGAAGGTGGCGTTGGTTCCGTGGATGGCATAGAGGTTGCCGATGTAGAGGGCGTGCAGGCCCATGGGGTTGTCCGGGCCGGCTGGCCAGACCGCAGGCAGTGTGATTCCCTTCGCGGCGTAGCGACGACGAATGTTTTCGGTCGGGGTCCAGGTCGGGTTGGCGCGCTTGCGCTCTACCTTGGTGATCCAGTTCTCCGGGGTGTTCACCCCCAGCTGACCGATGCCGATGGGCAATACCTGTACCACGTTCTTCCCTTTCGGATAGTAGTAGAGGCGCATCTCGGCAACGTTGATGACGATCCCTTCGCGGGGCGCGTTGGGCAGGATCAACTGGTGAGGGATGATCAGGGTGCTGCCCGCTTTGGGCAGATAGGGATCAACGCCCGGGTTGGCTTCCATGATATTGGTCAAACCCAACTGAAACTCGGAGGCAATCTGCTCCAGCGGACGATTGTCCGCAGGCACCACATATTCCAGATTCTCACCGATCAGACGGCTGTTGGCCGCAGGCAGACGGTACTCGACGGCGGCAGCCTGCTGGCTGATCAGCGCAAGTGTGCATAAAAGGGCCGAAGCGGCAGTGCGAAGGGGGTTCATAAAATTCCTGTGTGGTTTCCTGTACCAAATGGGCCGGAGGCCATCTTATCTTCGGTCTGCCGGTGGCGGGTCAACCTGCACCACGGCGCCAAATAACCGAGCGCGCATTCTTTCCCGAGTCGGCCAAAATTTCAACTTCCATATGTTGCTTTTCTTGTTAAAAGTGGCCGTTTTCGGTGTGATGCTTATCAACAGAGCAAAAGCCCCCTTGGCAAGTTGCCATTGAAAGAGAGATGTACAGCATAGCCCCCTCTCTGCGGACCAACCCCGCCCCCGTAGACCACAGCGCTGTGCCACCTGGTGTCACGGTTGCAGCCCTAGCTGAAACGTTCGTCACCTCGGAGGAGATAGGCCAATGTTGACTGTGGCACTTTCATTGGAGCGAAAAGGGGGAAAATAGCGCTTCGACTACAGCAGGGACTGGCTGCCGCCATAAAAAAACCGCTCCGAAGAGCGGTTAATGGAGCCACCAGGCAACCATAAAAGGGACTTCAAGCGTTGTCATTGGAATTACTGGACGGCCGCCTCCCCCGCACCACTCTGCTCCTTGAGGAAGCTGATCCAGGGGGATGCCCGACCGCTGACGTTGCCATTCTGAGCCGCCTGGGTGAAGGCGTTGAGGGCCTCCTTCGGCTTTTGTTGCTCAAAATAGGCGACCCCGGTCAGGAACTTGAGATCCGCCCGCTGTTCACCATTGGCATTGGCTGCCGGTTTGGCGGCCAGCGCCACCAGATCCTGATAGCGTTTGCTCTGGATCATCATGCGCGCCATTTTCAGCTGCAAATCGGCGCTCGGGGCCAGCTGATAGGATTTGGCCAGGGTGTCGATGGCCGGATCCAGCTCCTTGGCCTGATGCCAATAGTTGGCCAGGGTCTTGTAGTTGCTGGCGCTCTGCTCAATCACCCCATCCTTCATCCCCTTCTCCATCACCCGTGCGGCGCGATGGGGAATGCCGGTGAAGGCGAGGTAGTTGGCGAGGCGCTGCAGCTCGGCGGCCTCGGTCAACATGCCGAGGTTGTAGGCCGACTCCAGCGCCGCCAGCGCCTTGGCATCGTTACCTGCCTGCATATGCATGGCCGACAGCTGGGTCCAGTACTTCTTCTTCTCCGGGAACATGTTGACCAGAGAGGTCAGCACCTCGGTCGCCGGTTTGTACTGTTTCAGCTCGTAGTGAGCGCCCATCTTCAGCAGATACCAGGACTCCGGCGCTTTACCTGCCGACAGCTTGATCGCCTGATCCACCGCCGGGATCGCGTCACGGTACTGCTTGAGCTGCACGTGGGCGTTGGCTAGCGTGATATAGGCATGGGAGTTGGGCTTGTCATCTTTGCCCTGGTTGGCAAACCACTCCTTCATGGTCTTGATCGACCCCTGATAATTACCCTCAGCCATATAGAGCTGGGCCAGGTTGTAGCGCACCTGCTGGGCCACCGGTGGCGGCAGGCCGCCTGTCGCGATGGCATCGGCAAAGTACTTGGTCGCCTGACCGTATTTCTCCTGCTGGGCGGCTACGAAACCGAGAGTCTGCAATATGACCCCCTTGTCGTAGACCCGCTCGCCCGCGCCGGAGAGCGCATCTTGCAGCTTGGCATTGGCCTCACCGTATTTCTTCTCGGTGATCAGCTCCTGCGCCTTGTTGACCGCCCGATAGGCCCGATCCGACAGGGCCGGCTGCTCGGCGGCCCAACTGGCGGTGCTGAGCAGCACCGCCATGGCGACCGGGGCGAGGATCATCTTGTGTAACTTGTTCATCGCCACCTTCCTTAGTTGACCGCAAACTCGATCTCTTGCTGCATACGGCTCGCCTGCGGCTTGCCATCCACCATGGCCGGTTTGAACGTCCACTTGGCGATGGTTTTGCGCGCCTCTTTGCCGAGGTCATAGCTGCGCGGCTCTTCCTTGACGATCCGCACGTTGCTGACGGTGCCGCGCTCGGTGACGGTGAACTCCACCAGCACCTTGCCGGAGGCCAGGCCCGCCAGCGCCGCCTTGCGGGGCATCATGGGCTCGAAGGTTGCCAGCGGAATGGCGCCGTTGTTGCCACCGACTCCGCCACCACCGCCGCCGGTGCTGTAGGCCCCCAGCGCGTTGCCACCACCGATGTTGACCGGGATGTCGAGCTTGGGCATGTCCATCGGCGCGCTCTCCATCTTAGGCCGATCCGTGCTGGCCACTTCCATCTCGGGAGGCGGTGGCGGACGCTTGGGCGGCGGCGGTTTGGGCAGCTCCCGCTGTTTCTCTTGCAGGGTCTCCTGGGGCTTGAGGCGGATGAAATCGGTCATGCTGACGTCTTCCTTCTCCACCAGCTCCCGGTGATCCGGTGTGATCAGCTTGTTCATTCCCAGAAACAGAAAGAACACCACCACACAGGAGACCGCCAACGATATCAGGTATCTCATAGGTCTCTCTCCGGCATCAGCTGCTCTTGTCTGCCGCGATGGAGATGTTCTGGACACCGGCCATGCGGATCTGATCCATGACCTGCACCACCAGACCGGAACGGGATTCGTTATCGGCCTGGATCACCACGGCGCTCTCCGGGTTTTCGGCCCGCAGCCGCTCGATGTTGGCGCGTACCGCCCCCACCTCGACCACCCGCTTGTCGACCCAGACCTGACCGTTTTCGCGCACCGCGACCATGATATTGCCCTTCTTCACCGTCTCGGCCGTGCTGGCACTGGGACGGTTGATCTCGACACCGGACTCCTTGACGAAGGAGGTGGTGACGATGAAGAAGATCAGCATGATGAACACTATGTCCAGCATGGGGGTCAAATCGATAGCCGCCTCGTCAGCACCGCTGTCGCTGTAACGTTTTCTCATAGCAGAAACTCCTTGCTTGTTCTGTGCCCCCGGCAGGCCAGGGGGTATGCATCCTGCATCAACCGTGTTTCAGGTTGTCTTCCAGCTTTTGCACCGCCAGTTTGGCCTTGTGATCGAGCTGGTTGACAAAAAACAGGCCGGAAAGGGCGGCGATCATGCCCGCCATGGTCGGTACCGTTGCCTTGGAGATCCCCGATGCCATCGCCCGCGGCGAACCGGTGCCTGTGATGGCCAGGGTGTCAAACACCTGCACCATCCCCACCACGGTCCCCAGCAGCCCCATCAACGGGCAGAGAGCGATCAGCACCTTGATGACCGGCATCCCCTTGTCCACCGCCATGGCAACCCGTGAGACCAGCTCGCGCCGGATCTGCTTGGCAGACCAGGAGAGATGATCGGTACGGGCCAGCCAGGTCGCCTTGGTCTGCTTCACCTGCTTGGGGTAGACCGCCATGAAGTAGAACCAGCGCTCCAGCAACAGGGCCCACATCATCAGGGTCAGGAAGAACAGGGCGACCAGTACATCGCCCCCCAATCCCAAAAACCGGCGGACCGACTCGACTTCTTCAATCAACCAGAACCACATGGGTGACTCCTTACGCTGCGGCTTTGGAGGCGTGCAGACGTTCCTGATAACGGGCGACGAAACCGGCGCTCTGCTCTTCCAGCACCTGGATCAGACGACGGCTCTGGGTCTGCACTATGGTGTAGAGGAACAACATGGGCACGGCGACGACCAGCCCCTGCATAGTGGTCACCAGCGCCTCCGAGATACCGCCCGCCATCAGCTTGGGATCGCCGGTACCGAACAATGTGATGGCCTGGAAGGTGGCAATCATCCCCACTACAGTACCGAGCAGGCCCAGCAGCGGCGCGACGGAAGCGATCAGCTTGATGATGCTGATGCCCTTCTCGAACTTGGGCACGTTGCGCAGGATGATCTCGTCGAGCTTGGACTCCAGATCCTCGATGTTGTCACCGCGATGGCTCTGGTAGGCCCCCAGCATGTCACCAATGGGGTTGCCCTTGATGATCTGATCAGATTTCAGCTGCTTGCGCATGGACGAGCCGATCAGCGACAGGCGGATACCGCAGAAGATGGCCAGCAGGGTACCGAGCACGCCGAGCACCATGATGACGTAACCCACTTCACCACCCTGATCGATCCGCTCCTTGAGAGTCGGTGACTGCACCAGCAGAGAGAGGATCACGCCGCGAGACGGGTCGATAAAGATGGGCTTGACCCCGTCACCGCCCTGTTCAAACTCGGCGATCGGTTCCAGCACCCCCTTGTCAGGTTGACGGGAAAGCTGCTCGAACTTGCCGGTCTCCGGCACGAAGGTGAGGTACTTGCCTTCGGAGACAGTGTTGAACTCACCGATCTGGGTGACCGTCTTCTCGGCCTGGTTGCCTTCGCCGTAGACCACGGTCGCCGGGATCTGGCTCACCTTGCCACCGTCCACCATGCGGCTGAGGGTGGTGGTCCAGAACGCTTCCAGATCGTCGCTGGAGGGGAGCTCTTTACTCTCGGCCAGACGGGTCAGCAGCGCGGTCTGTTCCGGATGCTCGACCCGACGGGCGGAGGCGTTGAAGATCCCCTTGAACTCACCGGCGAACTGACGCAGTACGCCGAACATCTCACCCATGTTGCCGGAACGCTGGCGCAGGGTTTCAGTCAGCTCGGTCAGCTGCTTGTCATTGGCATCGAAGGTCGCCTTGAGCTGCTCGCCCTTGGCGGTTTCGGCAGCCAGCTCGGCCTTGGCCTTGGCCAGCAGCGCCCCCTGCTCGTTCTTGTCAGCCAGGAAGCGGGCTTCCCGCTCCTTGTTGAGTTGGGATTCGCTCAGGCTGGAGGCCTTGACCTGATTCAGCAGCGCATTGAGATCCACCGGTTTTTCGGCGGCGGTCACCGGCAGGGTGACCAGGGTTGCTCCCGCAATCAGGGAGGCAATCGCAAGTTTGATTCCTTTCATGATGCTTTCTCCGCAGTTTGAACCGGCAGCTTGATCAGAGCGGGAGGCGCCTGCTTCTTGGCGATGCGAAGGCCCTGTTCAACCGCACTGCGATACTCCTGGGGCAACTCTTCCCACTGGCGAGTCTTCTTGTTCCACATCCCGGTCTCATTGCCATCCGGGGATTGATAAAGCAGCGCGATGCGGCCAACCCGCAGGAACTCGTAGGTCTTCTCGCTACCATCCTTGTCCAGGCTCGCCTTGTAGGATTCGATGGTGCGGCTGAAGCCCTCCTCGATCTGGTAGGCCTCTAGGATCTTGCGGTACTTCTCGGAGATGGTGACATCGGCACGGTTCATCAGGTCGGTCAGGGCTGCTACGCGGTCCTCGCGCTCGACCTTCTGGAACGGCAGATCCAGCGCCACAAACTGCTCGAGGGAGTCGATCATCTTGAGCATCAGGGGGACAACTTCGGTGCTGGTCTGATCAATCTGGGCGATCTGCTTTTGCATCGACGCCAGCTCGGCACTCTGGGACTCGACCATCTTGCTCACCTGCTCGTTGTAGGTGCGCAGACTGTCGACCTGACGCAGGGCTGCCTTGTACTGGGCCAGTGCGGATTCGGCAGATTCGGCATAGCTGTCGATCTTCTGCTGGGAAACTTTGGATGCGTTGTCGGTGGCGGCTTGAGCGTCCACGGCCTGACCGGCAGTGGCGGCACTCAGATTGAAGCTGGTCAACAAGGCGGCCGAAACCAGGCTGCCAAGGAGCGCTTTCTTCATTGTAATGGTCCTTGTCTTCATAGGATTACCCTATCTCCGTAACTTCCTTGGACGTTGGGCACAGCCGGCCCGACCGGGCCGACTGAGGTTGTATATCAACGGGGTTGATTAGAACTTCTGGGTGTAGTCGATGTAGTAGACCCGTCCGTCAATGCTGTAGAGGTATTCATCGTAGGTGTAACCATCATTTGACAGGGAAGGTCCACGGTTGAACATGTTCTTCACGCCGGTCTGGATCTTGGCATTCCAGCTGGTATCGACCGCGACGTTCAGGTTCCAGATGGTGTTGGAAGCAATATGGCCCTCTTCCTTGTCATCCACATAGTCCTGGCTCTGGGAGTCGATATAGTTGGTGCTCAGGTAGGTATCCAGATTCCACAGCTGCGGGAAGTTGGCACCGATCCCGGAGTTGAAACGGAAATCGGGTTTGCCATTCCAGCCCTTCTTGTCAACCATTGGGCCACCAGCAAACAGACCTTCCTCATATTTCAGGATGTAGCTGCTGCCAAAGTCGTATCGCAGGGTGAAGGAGTTGAAGTCGTACTTGTAGTCCGCCTTGAAGTCGATACCACTGGTCTTGAGTTGCCCCAGGTTGACCATGCCGGCATAGACCTTCTCGACATCGCCGTTGGCGTCACGAATGACGTTCGGGTTGCTGCCGGTATTGAGCTCCTGATAGAACTGGGTCTGGGTGGTAGCCAGCTGGATTACGTCATCAATCTTGATGTAGTAGTAATCGAGCGACAGGTTCAGATTGTCCAGCGGATTGTAGGCCGCCCCGATAGTGAAGGTATTGGCGGTCTCTTCCTTCAGGTTCTTGTTGGATTGGCGCGTTGTCTCGTACTGCTCTTCGGAACAGTTTGCAATACCATTGGCCTGGCAGTAGACATAGTCCTTGGCAAAATCCGCTGACTGGGCATCCGCCGCATAGAGATCATTCAGACCCGGCGCGCGGAAAGACTGGGACCAGGAGGTACGGAACATCAGCTGGTCGAGTGGCTGATAACGCAGACTCGCTTTGGGCGAGAAGGCGCTGCCAAAGTCGCTGTACTTGTCGTAACGACCCGCCAGGTTCAGCTCGATCTGCTCGGTGATGGGGATCAGGCTCTCGATGTAGGTGGCAAACACATCGCGCACACCGCTACCGGAGTTGCCGGATGAACCCAGTACGTTACCCGCTTCGGACTGGCTGTCGTAGGTGTCGGAATAAACCCAATCGTTATACTCGGCACCCAGATACCAGCTGACCGGGCCAGCAGGCAGTTCGCCCATCTCCCAACCCAGACCGCCATACCACTGGAAGAAATCCATCTTGGAGTTGCGGCTGGTGGTATAAGAGAGATCCTTGGTGGCATCAGCGGAGAAGCTGCCGTTGACGAAGTTTCCACTGTTTACCTGAGTCTGAACCGCCGGCTCCAATACATAGCCATTACCAATACTCTGGTTATCTGTCTTGGAGTACATGTAACCGGCGTTCCACTCCAGATCGCCAACCGCCTCGGTCGGAACCATCCCTTCAAAACCCAGGTTCAGGGTACCGGTCAAGTCGGTCACTTCGTTGTCACGGGGACCGACGTTGTTGAAGCGGTAGTAAACCGTCGCAGCCTTGGCGGTGCTGAAGTTGTTGGCAGACAGGACTGCAGCGCTTTCAGGGGTGGAGCCATCCACGGTGAAGGCACCAGCAGCAGGGGCGAAACGACCAAAACTGGTGACCCGGGAACCAATCATCTGTGGCACGAAATCCACATTGTCGTTGATATGGTAGCGGCCGTTGACATAGACGGTGTCGCGAGTACGCGAGGCGGTCTTGGCTGCGACCTGGGCAAAGTCGAAGCGGCAAGCCGTACCCTTGGTGACAAAACCGGCGCCGGTGCTTTCACAGTCGACCCCATTCAGAGTACGGGTTACGGTCTTGCCAGTTGCCGCGTCTACTCCCTTGATATTGCGACCATAGAGGCTAGGAGACTCAGCCCCCTGCTTGGCCAGATAGTCACGATCCTTGTAATAGATCTCGTCTTTCACATCATGCTCGTAGACCATCATCAGGGAACCTTTCTCACCCGAAATACCGCTGACGATGGAACCACTCTGTTCGTCACCACCTTCCTCGGTCGGTGAACCGACGCGCCCCTGGAATGACAAACCTTCAAAACCCTCTTTGAGGATCACGTTGATAACGCCACCGATGGCATCAGAACCATACAGGGCAGAGCCACCGTCCAGGTTCACTTCCACCCGCTCAACGGCCGCCATGGGGATGGTGTTGAGGTTGATGGCGGTGCCCCCCATGGAGGGAGAACCGGCGATACGCTTGCCATTGAGCAGCACCAGTGTGCGATCTTCACCAAGGCCACGCAGCCCTACGGTGGCTTGTGACTGGGCTGAGCTACCGGAGGATGGAGAGAAACCACCAAAGGAGTTGTAGGAGGCCTGTTTCAGATAATCAGCCACAGTCTGCTGGCCAGACTGTTCAATTTGGGCCTTGCTGACAGAGACAACCGGAGTCGCCCCCTCAACATCAACACGAGAGATACGGGAACCAGTGACTTTGATTTTCTGCAGTTTTTCGACGTTCTGCCCTTCTTCGGCAGATACGGATGGGGCCGCCGCAAGGCTCGCCAAGGCGAACGCAATCGCAGCAGAGATTCTGCTCTTCCTAAGCATCGCTTATATCCTTCCTGGTTGTTTATTGTTTGCTTCCTGATACCGCCCTCTTTGGAGCGATGCGTAAGGCTTATCAATCTTTGACTGGCGACGTCAATGGAGTGGGGGGATCGGGAGGGTGAGATGTGGAATAAGCGGAGTGTATTAATTTTGACCGGCATAATTAGTGAATAATTCTACCAAAAACACCCCGCACAATGTGAAATCGTTGTTAAAACATGTAAAAGACGCTGAATTAAAAGTTGATGAACTTATTTGCTTACGTGCTGTCTCTTTATATCTTATTTCAATTTATTGGCAAAAATAAGTATAAAACTCTATTTTAATTATTATTGTGACTGACCACTCCGATGGGGGAGATAGATAAATTTGTCGAGATGATATCGTTTTCCCTTCTTTGGCGGCAGGAATAAAAAAACTTAAAATTCAATCACATGATGAAATTAAAGATACAAACAAACAGCTGTTTATATTTTTTAAAATAATGTTGAGTAGTAGCGTTTTGTTTTGATTTTCACTTTTCAGATAAAAAACGTCATTTTTCGGTGCTTTTGGTCTCAGCGGGTCATTTGTCCCAGTTTTCCATTTCCTTGTACTTGATTTTTGTTGCAGAGCTTTTACAGTGGCCGAGCGGATCGTGTGCTGTTTAGCAACCAATCCAGCGCGTAATGCCAGGAAGGACAGGCCCGTCACCGGATTTGACTGGCCGCAAAAAAGAACAACAAGGACGAGGTTCCACCATGCTGTCGTATTTCCTACGCCGGATGCTTTTGATCATTCCGACGTTTCTCGGTATCACCCTGCTCGTCTTCACCATCACCCGTTTCGTGCCGGGCGGACCGGTCGAACGCATGCTGCTGCAAGCCCAGGTTTCCCAGAATGAATCCGGCCGTTCCAGCGGCAGCAAGGGGGCGCAGGCCCTCTCAGATGAGCAGATCGAGGAGCTCAAGGCCTTCTATGGCCTCGACAAGCCGATGCTGGTCGCCTACTGGGAGTGGCTGCAGAAGCTGGCGGTGCTGGATCTGGGCGAATCGACCCGCTACTACGAGCCGGTGTGGGATCTCATCAAGGAGCGGCTCCCCGTCACCGCCTTCTTCGGACTGGCAACCTTTCTGCTGAGCTATGCGGTCTCCATCCCGCTGGGGGTGGCGAAGGCGCTCAGGCACAACAGCCGCTTAGACTCGTTAAGCTCCATGCTTATCTACATGGCCTATGCCCTGCCCGCCTACGTGGTGGGGATCTTCCTCATCACCGTCTTCGCCTTCCATCTGGAATGGCTACCAATGGGCGGTTTTCCGGGGGACGACTTTGAGTACATGGAGAGCAGCTGGGATCAGATCAGCACTGTCTTTGCCCACGCCCTGCTGCCGCTTATCGCCTACGCCATCGGCGATTTCGCCATCCTCACCATGACCATGAAAAACAGCCTGATGGAGAACCTGTCGGCGGATTACGTGCGCACCGCCGTGGCCAAGGGGTTGCCGTTTCGCAAGGCGGTCACCGACCACGCCATGCGCAACAGCCTGATCCCCATCGCCAGCCACCTGGGGTCTGTGCTCACCGTTTTCTTTGGCGGTTCCTTCCTCATCGAGACCATCTTCAACATCGACGGCATCGGCCTGCTCGGTTACGAGGCGATCGTCGAACGGGATTACCCCACCGTCATGGGCATTCTGGCCATCACCTCCATGCTGATGCTGATAGGCAATATCGTCTCCGATATCTGCGTGGCCCTGGTTGATCCGCGCGTGCGGTTTGGAGATTGACCATGAACCAGACCTCTATTGCCATGCCGATGCTGATATCACGCCATATCGTCTCCGATATCTGCGTTGTACTTGTTGATCCCCGCATGCGGTTTGGAGACTGACCATGAAGCTCAATCCGGTTACCTTGAAAAAACTCAAGCGCTTCAAGTCGATCAAGCGTGGTTACTACTCCTTCATCATCTTCACCACCCTGGTGCTGCTCTCCCTGCTGGCGGAGCTGCTGGTCAACAGCCGGGCGCTGATAGTGAGCTATCAGGGCCAGCTGCACTTTCCCACCTATGGAGATGTGATCCCCGGTCAGCAGTTCGGGCTCGATTACGAGTACGAAACCAACTACCGCCAGCTCAAGGCCAAGTTTGCCGCAGAGGGCCAGGGCGACTGGGTGCTGCTGCCGCCGGTACCCTGGAACCCCTACGAGCAGGATTTCAAAGAGGATGCCTACCCGCCCTACGCCCCCAGCGCGGCTGAGCGCCACTTCCTCGGCACTGACACCAGCGGCCGCGACGTACTGGCGCGGCTGGTTTACGGCTTTCGCATCGCCATCGGCTTTGCTTTTATAGCGCTGGCGGCCAGTTATGCCATCGGGGTCACCATCGGCTGTCTGATGGGCTTTCTCGGCGGCCGCTTTGATCTCATCCTGCAACGCTTTATCGAGATCTGGTCC
Source organism: Aeromonas sp. 600886 (assembly GCF_049174935.1). Classification (NCBI taxonomy): domain Bacteria; kingdom Pseudomonadati; phylum Pseudomonadota; class Gammaproteobacteria; order Aeromonadales; family Aeromonadaceae; genus Aeromonas; species Aeromonas sp. 600886. The sequence continues at coordinate 19,480 of NZ_JAAKUB010000035.1, forward strand.
CAGGTGCCGTTTCTCTACGTCATCATGATCCTGGTGTCGCTGGCCAAGCCCAACTTCGGCCTGTTTGTCGCCATCAACGTGCTGTTCGGCTGGATGGGGATCACCTGGTATATGCGCACCCTCACCTACAAGGAGCGGGCACGGGACTATGTGATGGCGGCGCGGGCACAAGGGGCGACCACCGGGCGGATCATCTTCAACCACATCCTGCCCAACACCCTGATGATGATCGTCACCCTGGCGCCGTTCGCCGTGGTGGGCAATATCTCCACCCTGACGGCCCTCGACTATCTGGGCTTCGGGCTGGCACCGCCGACCCCGAGCTGGGGGGAGCTGCTCTCCCAAGGCATCAACAATCTGGATGCCATCTGGATCGTCAGCTCGGTGGTGGCAGCGGTGAGTCTGGTGCTGATCATGGTCTCCTTTATCGGTGAGGCGATCCGCGAGGCGTTCGATCCGCGCAAATTTACCCGTTACCAATAAGCCAGACGGTACCAGCGCATCGGCAGGCGTCGGGTAACGAACAGTGATTAATGAAGGACGGGCCGCCGCCATCGGCGGTCCCGGGAGCAAGGGATAATCCCGTTATCAATCAAGACCCCCAGTGCAGGGGCCAGACCTGGAAGTCAAACATGAAAAATAAAATCAAATGGATAGGTGCTCTCTTTGTGCTGGTAAACGGATCCTGGGTCTGGGCGGCCAGCCTGCCCGCGGATCTCAAATGGGAGACCAACGACACGGATCCTGTGTTCGCCTCCCCCAAGGCGCTGCCGGGTGGCAGCCTCAATATGTTTGTGGAGAGCTTTCCGCTGACGTTTCGTACCGTGGGGCCTGACTCCAACGGTTCGTTTCGTTCCTTTATTCTCGATAACCAGTTGCGACTCATCAGCTTCCACCCCAATACCGGCAACCCCATCCCCTCACTGGCAACCCACTGGGCCATAGCGCCAGACAGCCAGACCGTCTACTTCAAGCTGGATCCCCGTGCCAAATGGTCGGATGGCAAGCCGGTCAATGCTGACGACTACACCTTCGGCTACGAGATGATGCGCTCCAAACACATCAAGGGGCCCTGGTTCAACAACTACTACACCACTGAAGTGGTAGCGGTAGAGAAGATCGATGATCACACCATTATGGTCAAAGCGGGCAGCCGCAAGGCCAAGCTGGATCTGCTCAACACCACCGAGCTGTGGCCCCAGCCCAAGCACTACTACAAGCTGACCCCCAACTGGGTGAAGCAGTACAACTGGGCCGTGGTGCCCACCACAGGTCCCTACGTGATCAGCGACGTCAAGAAGGGCAAGTCGGTCACCTTCAGCAAGCAGAAGGATTGGTGGGCAAAGGATGATCGCTATAACCAGCACAGATTCAACATCGACACCATCAAGGTGCAGGTGATCCGCGACCACAACATCGCCTTCCGCCACTTCCTGAAAGGGGAGATCGATACCTTCGAGATGATCCTGCCCAACTGGTGGCATGAAAAAGCGGTCACCCCGGAGTACAAGAAGGGGTACGTGCAGAAGGTGATGGCCATGACCGACACCAAACAGGGCGGTCAGGGAGTTCACCTCAATGTGGCCAACCCCAAACTGGCAGACGTAAACGTGCGCCTCGGCATCCAGCACGCCTTCAACATCGACAAGATGATAGAGACCGTGCTGCGCGGCGACTATGACAGAGCCACCACCTTCGGCTCGGGTTTTGGCGAGTTCACCGACATGACGCTGCCGGAGCGGGCTTATGACATCGGCAAGGCGCGGGAGTACTTTGCCAAGGGCGGCTACAACAAGCCGGGGCCGGACGGCATCCTGCAAAATGAGAAGGGGGAGCGGCTGACGCTGGCACTCACCTACACCAGTCAGGAGCACTCCAAGCGCCTGACCGTGTTGAAAGAGGAGGCCAAGAAAGCGGGTCTCGATCTGGAGCTTAACCTAGTGGATGGCGCCACCGGCTTCAAGGTGATGCTGGAGAAGAAACACGAGGCGGCCTGGCTTGGCTGGGGCGGCGGCGGTCTCTATCCACAATATTGGGAGTCGTTCCACTCCGCCAATGCCAACAAACCGCAGACCAACAACCTGTTCAACGTGGCTGACAAGGAGCTGGACGCACTGATCGACGCCTACAACGTCGAATTCGACATGGCCAAACGGGCCGAGATCTCCCGCCAGATCCAGCAGCGCATCTATGATCTCGCCATCTTCGTGCCCGGGGTGCAGCTCAACTATGTGCGGGCCAGCAGCTGGCGTTATGTGATGCTGCCGGACGTACCTGCCACCAAGAACACGCCGGATCTGCTCTACTGGCCGATGGATGGTTATCCTCACAGTAGTGGTGGTCTGCTCTGGCTCGATCCCAAGGTGAAGGAAGAGACCCGCAACGCCAAGGAGGCAGGGGAGGCGCTGGCGCCCATCAACCTGCTCGACAAGACCTATGCACGTCATTGATATTCAGGCCATTGCGAAGGGAGCAGCCGTTATGCCCAACACTCAGGCCCCCATTCTTGACGTACCGGATAACGGGGGGGAGTTCGCCGCTGATAACGGCCAGCACCAGGCCCCAATCCTCGAAGTACGCGATCTTGAGGTGGAGTTCGCCGTCGATGACGGCAAAATCAAGGTGCTCGACGGGGTCAGCTTCAAGGTGGCCCCGGGTCAGACGCTGGGGATCGTCGGCGAGTCCGGCTGTGGCAAGAGCGTTACCTCGCTCGCCATCATGGGACTCTTGCCCAAACCCCACGGTCAGGTGGTAGCCGGTTCTATCCGCTTTCAGGGGGAGGAGCTGCTGTCGCTTGCGCCGGATCAGATGTACAAGGTGCGCGGCAACCGCATCTCGATGATCTTTCAGGAGCCGATGACGGCCCTCAACCCGGTGCAGACGGTCGGTGAGCAGCTGATGGAGGTGTTTCGTCTCCATCGCCCCGAGTATGACAAGGCCCAGCGTAAAGCCGCGGCCATCGCCATGCTGCAGAAGGTGGGGATCCCGGAACCAGCCCAACGCTTTGCGGTCTATCCCCACAATCTCTCCGGCGGTATGCGCCAGCGGGTGATGATCGCCATGGCGCTCTCCTGCGAGCCAGACTTGCTTATCTGCGACGAGCCGACCACGGCGCTGGATGTTACCATTCAGGCCCAGATCCTCGAACTGATGAAAGAGCTGCAGGCCCAGACCGGGATGGCCATCATCTTTATCACCCACGATCTGGGGGTGGTTGCAGAGCTGTGCGACGAAGTGGTGGTGATGTACGCCGGGCGGGCGGTGGAGCAGGCCGATGTGTTCGAACTGTTTGACCATCCCCGTCACCCCTATACCCACGGCCTGATGAGCTCGATCCCGCGTCTCGAGGATGAGCCCAAGAGCCTGCTCAAGACCATCAAGGGACAGGTGCCAGCCCTGCACGAGATGCCCGCTGGCTGCCGCTTCTCCAACCGCTGCCCCCATGCGACCGATCTCTGCATCAGCGCCATTCCGGCGGTGGAGCAACTCAATCCGCGCCACCATGTCGCCTGTCACTACTGGAAGGAGTTGACCCCATGAGCACTCTGTTATCGGTCAGGGATCTGAAACAGCACTTCCGGCTGGGAGGCGGCTTCCTGCGCAAGCAATATACGGTTCATGCGGTGGATGGCATCAGCTTCGATCTCAAGCAGGGGGAGACGCTGGGGCTGGTGGGTGAGTCGGGCTGCGGCAAGTCCACCCTCGGGCGCAGCCTGCTCAAGCTGTTCGAGCCGACCGCAGGCACCATCACCTTCGAGGGGCGCGACATCACCGCCCTCAGCCCGAAGGAGATGCGCTCCCTGCGTCAGGAGATGCAGATGGTGTTTCAGGACCCTGCAGAATCCCTCAACAGCCGCCACACCGTGGGCCAGATTTTGGAGGAGCCCTTTATCATCCACGGTAAAGGCAACACTGAGCAGCGCCGCGGCTGGGTGCAGGAGTTGCTGGCAAAAGTGGGCCTGCCGGGCAGTGCGGTGGATCGCTACCCCCACGAGTTTTCCGGCGGTCAGCGCCAGCGGATCGGCATCGCCCGCGCCATCGCCCTCAAGCCCAAGCTGCTGGTGTGCGACGAGGCAGTCTCGGCCCTCGATGTCTCGGTGCAGTCGCAGATCGTCAACCTGCTGCTCAGCCTGCAGCGGGAGATGAACCTCTCCATCATCTTCATCGCCCACGATCTGTCGGTGGTCAAACATATCTCGGATCGGATCGCGGTGATGTATCTGGGACGGATCGTCGAGCTGGCGGATGCCCAGTCGCTCTATCTGGCGCCGCGCCACCCTTACACCCAGGCGCTGATCTCTGCCATTCCGGTACCGGACCCGCGCAGGCGCAGTCAGCGCATTCTGCTGACCGGCGATGTGCCCTCCCCCATCTCGCCGCCAAGCGGCTGCCACTTCCACCAGCGCTGCCCCCATGCGACCGAGTTGTGCAAAAGCAAGGCACCCAAGCTTGAGGCGTGTGATGAGGCCCATCATCAAGTGGCCTGCCACACCCCGCTCGCCGTCGGTGGTCACGCTATCAGCGGCAACGCCATGAGCGGCGACAGCAGGCTGGAACAGGCGAGCTAGGCGCAGCGAACAAACGCCAGGCTAGAAACAGACGAGGCGGCCATCAGGCCGCCTCGTGCTATCGGGTCACTCTTGCAATATCGAGCCACTGCCGCAGCTTGTCAGGCAATCTGGTAACGGCCGGGCTTGTGGTTGAGTGTCAACACCAGATTACAGATAACCGCCGCCACGATAGAGAGCGCCAGGATCCAGGGCTGCACCACGAAAAACGAGGCGACAACAATGGCGCAATCGAGCCCCATTTGCAGCTTGCCCGCCCGGATGCCAAAGCGATCCTGAATAAAGAGCGCCAGAATGTTGAAGCCCCCCAGACTCGACTTGTGACGGAACATGATAAGCAGACCCATGCCGATCAGGGTGCCGCCGATCAGCGCCGCATAGAGGGGCTCTATCTTGCCGATCTGCAACACCCCGTTGAGGTGATCGGTCATGTAGGAGACCGCCGCCACCGAGACAAAGGTGTTGAAGGTAAAACGTGGCCCCATTCGCAGCCATGCCAGCGCATAGAAGGGCAGGTTGATGCCGAAAAACAGCAGGCCGAAGCTGATACCGGTCACCTTTTGCAGCAGCAGCGCCAGCCCGGCAGTCCCGCCGGTGAGCAGGCCAACCTGATGAAACAGAAAGATGCCGAGGGAAACAAAGCCGGCCGCCGTCAGCAGGGCCAGCACATCCTCATAAATGGGATGGGCAGTGCGAATCGAGGTGTTGTCCATAACCTGTATCCAAGCGAAGTAAAGAGAGAGTGTCTGTCGCCTGCCGTTGCGGGCAGGCTGCGAGCCCTGTCCACAGGGCTTCGTTATGGGGTCCAGTCTATTTTTTGTGAAAAGGATCACAACAGGCAGGCTGAACGCCCCATTCTGGTGCCTGTCATCTGACATTGACACCCGCTGCACCAAGATGCAGCATGCCGCGCCGACAGAGGCGGTTTGCCATGGCGCAAACGCGACGGCTCTGCAACAAAGCGCGCAACCCCCTTTTCTCATCACTGTCAGGAGCCCCATGATCTGCACAGGACCCCAACCATGACCTATCTGGTCACCGGCGTCGCCGGTTTTATCGGTTTTCATGTGGCCAGCCAGCTGTGCGCCGCAGGTCATCGGGTGGTGGGGATCGACAACCTCAACGACTACTACGAGGTGAGCCTGAAAGAGGCACGGCTGGCCCAGCTGGCCAGTTTCCCCAATTTTCGCTTCGAGCGGCTGGATCTGGCGGATCGCGAGGCGATGGCGGCTCTCTTTGCCCATCATGGTTTCGAGCGGGTGATCCATCTGGGGGCGCAGGCGGGGGTGCGTTACTCCATCGACAATCCGTTCGCCTATGCCGACAGTAACCTCACCGGCATGCTGACGGTGCTGGAGGGGTGTCGTCACCACGGGATCCAGCACCTCATCTACGCCTCCTCCAGCTCGGTCTATGGCATGGGGGATCAGATGCCCTACTCCACCGAGCAGCAGGTGGATCACCCGGTCTCCCTCTACGCCGCCACCAAGAAGAGTGGCGAGCTGATGGCCCACGCCTATTCGGCGCTCTATGGCCTGCCCACCACAGGGCTGCGCTTCTTTACCGTCTACGGCCCCTGGGGTCGGCCCGACATGGCCATCATCAAGTTCACCCGCGCCATCCTCGCGGGAGAGCCTATCGACGTCTATAACAACGGCGATCTCAGCCGCGACTTCACCTACATAGACGACATCGTCGCGGGGATCCTCACCGTGGCCGACCAGCCGCCCCGCCCCAATCCCGATTGGCATGCCAGCGAGCAGAGCGCGGCCGAGAGCGCCGCCCCCTACCGCATCCTCAATATCGGCAACGGCCAGCCGGTGCGGCTGCTCGATTTTATCGAGGCGCTGGAAGAGGCCATCGGCAAGCCCGCCATCAAGCGGATGCAGCCGATGCAGGCAGGCGACATGCACGCCACCTGGGCCGACAGCGAGCCGCGGCACACCCTCACCGGCCTGCGCCCCGCCACGCCCCTCAAGCAAGGTGTTGCCGAGTTTGTCCGCTGGTATCTCACCTACTACCGGCCCGTCCGCTGACGAGCACGGGCAGCCTCTCGGTCATTGATGAGTTAATCAGATACCACTGATGCCCCGCGGGTTTTAGGATGGCTGAACGCACTGTCTGCGCACCATAGCGAGGATTTGAGATGCAATCACAGGAACAGGGTCTGATCGATGGACTGTTCGACCGCCTCAAGCAAGCGCAAGCCAGGGATAGCAAACGAGACCCACAAGCGGATCAGCTGATCCGCCAGCATCTGGCAGAGCAGCCCGATGCCCCCTACTACATGGCCCAGGCGCTGCTGATCCAGCAGGCAGCCCTTACCCGCCTCAACGATCGAGTCAAGGAGCTGGAGGCCAGCCAGAACAGTTCGAGCGGCGGCAGTTTTCTCTCCGGCCTGTTTGGTAGCGAGAGCAGCACGCCCCCGCGCTTTACGCCGCCACCGGCAACCGCGCCTGCCCAGCCCGCGTCCCGTGCCAGCTCCTTTTTAGGGGGCGCCCTGCAAACCGCAGCCGGGGTTGCCGGTGGCGTGATGCTGGCCGACATGATCGGCGGACTGTTTCACAGCAACCGGCCCGAGGAGATCATCGACATAATAGAGCCAGCGCCCATCGCCAATCCGGTCGATGCGGAACCGGTACGCTGGGACGGCTGGGATTCACCTCCCGATGTTGGCAGCAGTTTTCTCGACGACGATAACCTGAGTGGCGGCTGGGCCGACAGTGACGATAACAACGGCGGTTTCTTCTGACCGTCAAACCATTACTGGCCCCGCATCTGGCGGGGCCCAACTCGATACGAAACCCATGACTATGGAAAGTGTGATGACACCACGGATCGGCAGCGGCATGACGCGATATACTCAGCGCGCTTCGTGCCACCCGGGAACAACTCCCGACCCCAGGCGCTCTGTCCGTGGCCACGCAACCCCCCCATGACGACAAGGAGCCACCTCATGATCCGAACCCTGCTTTTGACCGGTGCCGCCATTGCGGCCTATGCCCTGACCCAGAGCCACTCTCTGCTTCCCCTGCTCAGCCTGCTGGCCCTGCTTTCGCTCTGGGTTGTCAGCGAAATTGGCAGCTTCTATCGCGCGCTTCCTCCCACGGTGCTGGATGAGCAGGAGTATCACCACGACTTTTAACCGGATGAAAAATGGTGTGAAACTGTCGAGATGCCGTTAGTTCCATACCGTTTTGCTCTCTGAAACCAACCGGCTATAACAACAGGATCCACTGGGTTCATGGCGATAGCAGCCATGTTCCTCTATATCTTCTGTACTCAAACAGGAGATAACCCATGAGGCACATCAGCGAAAACGGACTGTTTTTGCTGCTTTTTTTGTCGTTGTTACTGGCAGGTACGCCGCGGGCGATGGCACAAGGCAGGGATTTCAGACAGGCCCCCAAGGCGCTAATGGCGATCAAGCAGGGTCAAGTGGCCCAGCAACACGGCAATCTGCAAAAAGCCATCGCCCTCTACTGTGTCGCCGCCAGCACCGGCAATCCCGAAGGTTATTTCCGGATCGGCCGCCTGCTCGCCACCGGCCCAGCCTCGGTGCGCAGCGCCAGGCTGGCCAACAGTTATCTCGCCATGGCTATGCGCCTGGGTAACCAACAGGCCGCCCGTTACTACAACGCCCGCATCGGCAATGCCCCTATGGGGGAGCGGTGTGGCATCGGGATCCGTGGCGGTCAGGGGGGCTATCTGGCGCAGCTCCCCTCCACCCCCTTCAATGTCGACTCCTGGGTTGCGCGCCAGCCCCCCGCCAAGCAAAAACTGGTCACCATGCTGCGCCACGCCGCCAAACACCATCAGGTGGATGCCCGGCTGGTGCTGGCGATTGCCATCGCCGAATCCAACCTCAACAGCCGCGCCGTTTCACCCAAGAATGCCCAAGGGCTGATGCAGCTGATCCCCGAGACCCAACTGCGGTTCGGGGTGACCCGTCCATTCGATCCGGCCCAGAACATCAAGGGCGGCGTCACCTATCTCAAGTGGCTGGATCGCCGCTTCGATGGCGACTGGGTGCTGATCTCGGCGGCCTACAATGCCGGGGAAAAAGCGGTGGAACGCTATGGCGGGATCCCACCCTATGACGAAACACAGGAGTATGTAAAACGGGTGCTCTACTTTGCTGGCCACAAGCAGCCCTGAGGCCATTCATCAGCATGTCCGTTACTGACAAAACACGCACCAACATTGCGCAACCGTTTTCCTTTCGGTAGGATCCGGCGCTTTCTCGCCAGCCCTACAGGTATCCCATGAATATCATCAAACGCTGTTCGCGCCTGCTCACCCTCTTTGCCCTCCTCTCCTCCAGCGTGATGGCGGCCACCCCGGCCCCCATCCTGATCCAGGGGGCGATGGACGTCGAAGTCGAAACTCTCGTTGCCGCACTGAAAGACAAGACGGAGCTGACTGTGGGGGCCTGGACATACTGGCAGGGTACTATCTCGGACTATCCGGTGGTCATCTCCCGCACCGAGGTGGGTCTGGCCAATGCCGCTGCCGCCACCACGTTGGCGATTGAGCGTTTCAAGCCGCGTCTCATCATCAATCAGGGTACGGCAGGAGGCCATGATCCGGCACTGCACCGGGGCGATATCGTTATCGGCACCAAGAGCTTCAACATGGGAGCCTATCGCAGTGACCTGATGCCCGCCGAGCAAGGCGTCGATCCGAGCAAATGGCACAACTTCGAGGTCACCATGCGTCTGCGCGATAACGGCAAGCTGGTGGAGCACAGCTCGTTCGCTGGCGATCCCGAGCTGATTGGCCGCGCCCTCGGTATGGCCGATCGCTATCGCCACGGCCGAGTAGTAGGCGGCATCATTGGCACCGCCGATGAGTGGAACCGACAGGTAGCGCGCATCAACTGGCTGCATCAGACCTACCAGACCGCCGCGGAAGAGATGGAAACCTCCTCCGCCGCCCTAGTGGCTGAGGCCTACAAGGTACCCTTTGTCGGCATCCGGGTACTCTCCAATACCGATCTCCACGGTGAAGAGTTTGACCCGCAGACTGCCATCCACTGCCAGCAATTTGTCATTGATTACGCAAACGCGCTGATCAACAGTTTCCACAAGGCATAAGGCCCTATAAGAGGCCGTCATGACAGGCGGCCTATCTTCCCCCCCCCCCATCTTTGCCCCCCCTTGCCCATTGGTTTACAATCGGAACGTTTTTTGGAACCGGGTTGACCTGTGTCGACCAGGCCCCACCACGACATCAGTCTGTTAATGCCAAGACATTAACCTGCTGAAAAGGAAGAGAATTAGCCAATGGCTCAATTTATTTACACCATGAACCGGGTCGGCAAGGTAGTGCCGCCCAAGCGTCATATTCTCAAGAACATCTCCTTGAGCTTCTTCCCGGGCGCCAAGATCGGCGTGCTGGGTCTGAACGGCGCCGGTAAATCCACCCTGCTGCGCATCATGGCGGGCATCGACACCGAGATCGAAGGGGAAGCCCGTCCGCAGCCCGGCATCAAGATCGGCTACCTGCCGCAGGAGCCGAAGCTGGAGCCGGAGCAGACCGTACGCGAAGCGGTCGAAGAGGCCGTTGGCGAGGTGAAACGCGCCATGGCCCGCCTAGACGAGGTCTATGCGGCCTACGCCGACCCGGATGCCGACTTTGACAAGCTGGCCCGTGAACAGGGCGAGCTGGAAGCCATCATCCAGGCCCAGGGCGGCCACAACATGGAGAACCAGCTGGAGCGCGCGGCCGATGCCCTGCGCCTGCCGGCCTGGGATGCCAAGATCAAGCACCTCTCCGGTGGTGAGCGCCGCCGTGTGGCGCTCTGCCGTCTGCTGCTGGAAAAGCCGGACATGCTGCTGCTGGACGAACCGACCAACCACCTGGATGCGGAATCCGTGGCCTGGCTGGAGCGCTTCCTGCACGACTACGAAGGCACTGTTGTGGCGATCACCCACGACCGTTACTTCCTCGACAACGTGGCGGGCTGGATCCTGGAGCTGGACCGCGGCGAAGGTATCCCGTGGGAAGGCAACTACTCCTCCTGGCTGGAGCAGAAGGACGCCCGTCTGGCGCAGGAAGCAAGTTCCGAAGCGGCCCGTCGCAAGTCCATCGAGAAAGAGCTGGAGTGGGTTCGTCAAAACCCGAAAGGGCGTCAGGCCAAGTCCAAGGCCCGTATGGCTCGCTTCGAAGAGCTCAACACCAACGACTACCAGAAGCGCAACGAGACCAACGAGCTGTTCATTCCGCCCGGACCGCGCCTCGGCGACAAGGTGGTGGAAGTGGCCAACCTGCGCAAATCCTACGGTGATCGGGTGCTGATCGACGATCTGTCGTTTGCCATTCCGAAGGGGGCCATCGTCGGCATCATAGGCCCGAACGGTGCCGGTAAGTCGACCCTGTTCCGCATGATGTCGGGCCAGGAGCAGCCGGACTCCGGCGCCATCACCCTGGGTGACACAGTGGTGCTGGCCTCTGTCGATCAGTTCCGCGACAGCATGGATGACAAGAAGACGGTATTCGAGGAAGTCGCTGACGGTCAGGATATCCTGCGCATCGGCAACTACGAGTTCCCGAGCCGCGCCTATATCGGCCGCTTCAACTTCAAGGGTTCCGACCAGCAGAAGCGGGTTGGCGAACTCTCCGGTGGTGAGCGCGGTCGTCTGCACCTGGCCAAGCTGCTGCAGACCGGCGGCAACGTGCTGCTGCTGGATGAACCGACCAACGATCTGGATATCGAAACCCTGCGCGCCCTCGAGAACGCCCTGCTGGAGTTCCCGGGTTGTGCCATGGTCATCTCCCACGACCGCTGGTTCCTCGACCGTATCGCCACTCACATCCTGGACTATCAGGATGAGGGCAAGATCGAGTTCTTCGAAGGTAACTTTACCGAATACGAAGAGTGGAAGAAGAAGACCTACGGCGCCGAGGCCATCCAGCCCCATCGCGCCAAGTACAAGCGCATCACCAAGTAACTTGGCAGTGCAGGGCGAGTGGCCATCCAGCCGCACCGCACCAATCACGACAAGCGCATCGCCAAATAGGGCTGACTGCGTGTTGAGGGGAGCTTCGGCTCCCCTTTTTCTTGCCTTTTGACTTACAATCCTAGACGGATGCCTTTGCATGGATGTAGCACGATGACGACCCCCATAGAAAAAAAACTCACCATCCAGATCCGGGTTGAACCGGGTTGTCTCGGGCCGGATGGCAAGACACATATAGAGACCTTCTGTGCCGCTGCTGCCAAGATTTTTGCCGCCGTGGAGCCCGAGCTGGTGAGCTGGGTGCTGATCCCCCGCTATGACAAGCAGCTGCCGGAGCAAGAGTTCTTTATCGAGGGGCGCAAGCTGACCGAAGAGCAGGCAAGCCTGTTTCTGCGCCGCCTCGGCCGCGAACTGGGTGAGGTTCAAGACCGGCTCGATTCTGTGCTGGCCCAGCTGGTCGAGCGCTACTTCAAGACCCTTTAAGTCCCCACTTTTCGATAAAAGGTTCTCTGCTGAGAACCTTTTTTCACGCTCAAAAAGCAAACGTTTGAATTTTTGCTCTATTCATTGATCCGCTTCGCAGATCCGGGGTTTGTAAACGGCGCCGCCTGTGTAAAAATGTGCGCGCTGTCACGGTATCAGGACGAGTCTGGTTACTTAACCGCCAGAAACAGGGCAATTTACCCCGCATGGATGGGATAGCCCGTTCCCCTGCTGCTTATTTCACGTCACCTATTGGAATCCAACATGAATCAACAACACCAAGCTGCCAATCAGGCCGCCGGGCAAGGATTGCTTGAGCGCCTGTTTGCCCTGCAAGGCCATGGCACGACCGCCCGCACCGAAGTGATCGCCGGTATCACCACCTTCCTGACCATGGTCTATATCGTGTTCGTCAACCCGCAGATCCTCTCTGCGGCGGGCATGGACACCCAGGCCGTGTTCGTCACCACCTGCCTCATCGCCGGTATCGGCAGCATCCTGATGGGCCTGTTGGCCAACCTGCCGATCGCGCTGGCCCCCGCCATGGGCCTCAATGCCTTCTTCGCCTTCGTGGTGGTCGCGGGCATGGGTTACTCTTGGCAAGTGGGCATGGGCACCATCTTCTGGGGCGCCATGGGTCTGTTGATCCTCACCCTGCTGCGGGTGCGCTACTGGCTGATCGGCAACATCCCGCTTACTCTGCGGGTCGGCATCACCGCCGGTATCGGTCTGCTGATCGCCCTGCTCGGCCTGCACAACGCCGGGATTGTGGTCGCGAGCCCGGCCACCATGGTGACCGTGGGCAACCTCACCTCCCTGCCCTGCCTGCTGGGTCTACTCGGTTTCTTCCTGATCTGCATCTTCTCCGCTCGCGGCGTCCACTCCGCCGTGCTGATCGCCATCGTGGTCACTACCGGCCTGGGCTGGCTGTTTGGCGATGTCACCTTCAAGGGCTTCGTCTCCATGCCCCCCAGCATCGAGCCAGTGTTCGGCCAGCTGGATCTGATGGGTTCGCTCGACATCAGCCTGGCCGGCATCATCTTCTCCTTTATGCTGGTCAACCTGTTTGACTCTTCCGGCACCCTGATCGGCGTCACCAACCGCGCCAAGCTGGCCGATGACAAGGGCCACTTCCCGCGCATGAAACAGGCGCTGATGGTGGATAGCGTGAGCTCCGTCGGCGGCGCCTTCATGGGCACCTCCTCGGTCACCGCCTTTATCGAGAGCAGCTCCGGCGTCGCCGTCGGCGGCCGTACCGGTCTGACCGCCATCGTGGTCGGCCTGCTGTTCCTGCTGGCTATCTTCTTCTCCCCGGTCGCCGCCATGGTGCCGGCCTATGCTGCCGCTGGCGCCCTTATCTATGTGGGCGTGCTGATGTGCTCCGAGCTGACCCGGGTGAAGTGGGAAGATTTGACCGAAGCGGTACCGGCCTTTATGACCGCCGTCATGATGCCGTTCAGCTTCTCCATCACCGAGGGGATCGCCGTCGGCTTTATCTCCTACTGCGTGATGAAGGCGGGTACCGGCCGCTGGCGCGAGATCAACCCCTGCGTGCTGGTGGTGGCCCTGCTGTTCGTGCTCAAGTTCGTCTGGGTCGATAGCCACTGATAATGACCAGCGCAATCCGATGGGCTCCCGACAGGGAGCCCATTTTTATTTGCCGGATCATGCTTCTCGCCCCTGCGCTGTGACGCGGGGGCCTGACAGTGCTAGATTGGCAGCCACCATTTTGAACCGGCAGCGTTGTTAACCTCGTGTCGTTAACCCGCTGTCGTGAACCACAAGGACGGCAACCGTGGCCCAGCACTCTCCCTCTTTCTCCGCCTTCTCCCCCCTGCTGCAAGAACAGGCCGAGCGCCAATGGCAGCGACTGGTCGAGCTGGCCCCCGACTATGGCTCGCTGCCCGAGCCCGTTCGCCAGAACCTGCTGACCCTGCTCGGTCTCTCCGATTTTGTCGCCGACTCTCTCTTCAAACAGCCGGAGTTGCTGACCGAGCTGCTCACCTCCGGGGATCTGGAGCGGGTCGAACGCTGGCCCGCCTACCAGAGTGACCTCACCTCCCTGCTCGCCGAGGTGAGTGATGAAGAGGCGCTCAAGCGCATCCTGCGCCAGTTCCGCCGCAGCCGCATGCTGGTGATCGCCTGGCGCGAGCTGCTGGGCCACGCGACAGTAGAAGAGAGCTTTATCCACCTCACCAAGCTGGCGGATGCCCTCATCTGCTCTGCCCGCGACTGGCTCTACGCCAAACAGTGCGGCGAGCTGGGCACCCCGATGGATGGCAATGGCAACCCGCAACCGCTGCTGATCCTCGGCATGGGCAAGCTCGGCGGTGGCGAGCTCAACTTCTCCTCGGATATTGACCTTATCTTCACCTTCCCCGAAAACGGCTACACGGTTGGCGGGCGGCGCGAACTCGCCAACCAGCAGTTCTTTATCAAGCTGGGCCAGCGCATCATCAACGCCCTCCACCAGCCCACCCAGGATGGTCAGGTGTTCCGGGTCGACATGCGGCTGCGCCCCTTTGGCGATGCGGGGCCACTGGCCATCTCCTTTGCCGCCATGGAGGATTATTACCAGCATCACGGCCGCAACTGGGAGCGCTACGCCATGGTCAAGGCGCGGGTGCTGGGCCCCCAATGCGAGCACGCAGTAGAGCTCGCCGAAATGCTGCGCCCCTTTGTGTTTCGCCGCTATATCGACTTCGGCGTTATCGACGGTCTGCGCCAGATGAAGGCGATGATCGCCGCCGAGGTGCGCCGCAAGGGGCTGGAGGGCAATATCAAGCTGGGGGCTGGCGGCATCCGTGAAGTGGAGTTTATCGCCCAGGCGCTGCAGCTTATTCGCGGCGGTCGTGAACCGGCGCTGCGGGTGCGCCACCTGCCCGAAGCGCTGGCCGCCATCGCCCAATGTGGCGCCCTCGAATCTGCCCATTGCGATCGCTTGCTGGAGGCCTATCGCTTCCTGCGCCGGGTCGAGAACATATTGCAGGAGATCGGCGATCAGCAGACCCAAACCCTGCCCACCGAAGAGCGGGATCGCCAGCGGCTGATCGCTGCCCTCGGCTTTGCTGACTGGGGCGCCTTTATGGCTCATCTCGATGAGGAGATGGCCGCCGTCCATCAGGAATTCGCCGCCGTGGTGGGGGAAGAGAAAGAGGCCCCCGCCCATCTGGAGCAGCTCTGGCTCGATCTGTGGCGCACCGAGCTCGACGCCGCCGAGCTGGAAAAACTGCTGACCGCGCAGGGGGTGGCCGAACCCGCCCCGCTCTGCGCCGCTCTGCTACGCTTCAAGGAGGAGTACAAACGCCGTCAGGTGGGGCCGCAGGGGCGCATCGCGCTGGACTGGCTGATGCCGGAGCTGCTGCGGCTGGTGGTCGCCAGTGAGCAACCCGCCCGCCTGTTCGAGCGGGTGTGCGAGTTGCTGACCCGCATCTTCACCCGCAGCGCCTATCTGCAACTGCTGGCGGAAAACCCGGGCGCCCTGCGCCAGTTGGTGCGGCTGTGCGACGCCAGCCATCTGGTGAGCGAGCAGCTGGCCCGCTACCCCATTTTGCTGGACGAACTGCTCGATCCTCAGCACCTCTACCACCCCACCCCGCTCGATCAGTACAAGCCCCAGCTGCGCCAGTTCCTGCTGCGCATCCCCGAAGAGGACGTGGAGCAGCAGATGGAGGCGCTGCGCCAGTTCAAGCAGGTGCAGCTGCTGCGCATCGTGGCGGCCGACATCGCCGGCGCCCTGCCGCTGATGAAGGTGAGCGACCACCTCACCTGGCTGGCGGAGGCGATCACCGAGGAGGTGGTCAATCAGGCATGGGTCCAGATGAGCGAGCGCTACGGGGTACCGCCCGAAGTGGCGGTGAGCGGCCAGCGCGGCTTTGCGGTGGTAGCCTATGGCAAGCTGGGCGGCATCGAGCTCGGTTACGGCTCGGATCTCGATCTGGTGTTCCTGCACGGTGGCGACCCCAACAGCTACACCGACGGGCGCAAGCCCATCGACAGCCGCCAGTTCTACCTGCGTCTCGCCCAGCGGATCCTGCACCTGTTCAGCACCCGCACCCCGTCCGGCATTCTCTACGAGATCGACATGCGGCTGCGCCCCTCCGGTGACTCCGGCCTGCTGGTGTCGTCCCTCTCGGCCTACGAGCAGTACCAGCAAAACGAGGCGTGGACCTGGGAGCATCAGGCGCTGGTGCGGGCCCGCCCCATCTATGGCGATGACACCATCGTTGCCGAGTTTGCCCGCATCCGCCGCGATGTGCTTGCCAGGGAGCGGGAGCTGCCGACCCTGGCCCGCGAGGTGCGCGAGATGCGCCACAAGATGCGGGATCACCTGCTGAAAGCGGGGGCTGGCGAGTTCGACCTCAAGCAGTCCCCCGGCGGCATGGTGGATATCGAGTTTATCGCCCAGTATCTGGTGCTGGCCCACGCCTGCGGCGAGCCCGATGCCCTCACCCGCTGGTCCGATAACGTACGCATCTTCGATGAGTGCGTCATGGCGGGGGTGCTGACCCTGGAGCAGGCAGAGGGGCTGAAACAGGCCTATCTGGAGATCCGCAACCTCGGCCATCGCCTCAACCTCTCGGAGATCTCCCGCAAGGTGAGCGACGATCAGCTGCAGAGTGAGCGCAGCCATGTCCTCGGCGTCTGGCAAACCCTGCTGGGGGAGTAATTCCCGCCAGCGGCAATGAAAAAGGGCCCGCCTGAAGCAATTCAGGCGGGCCCTTCCCTATAGAGTTGCCAGGCCAATGCCTAGTCCGATACGACACTCACAGAACGGTCTCCACAATAAGAAAGAGCCCGCACGGGGCGGGCTCTGCATGGGGATAAAACGAAAGGCTGGGGCTATTTGAACAATCCCTTGAGCAGCTGGTCAGCCACACCTTTGACGGCTTCATTGTCGGCCTTGTCACCCAGCAGCTTCTTGAGGCCCCGTTCGGCCTCCTTGCGGGCCTTATCCTCCAGCAACTTGTTGTTGCTGAGCAGCGCCTTTACGTCGAGCTGATAGCTGGGGGCCTGCCAGTGGCCACCGATCCGCACCGGAATGGTGATCTCCTTCAGCTCGTCCACATCCTTTCCTCCCTGCCCCTTGCTGCTCTCGACAATGGAGGTGAGGAACAGGAAGTCGAGGCTCTCCGGCACCAGCGCCGTCTGCCCCTCCCCCTTGACCCGCAAGGCCGGGGCAAAGAGCTGGATGTCGTTGCTGCGGGCGATGCCGTCGGCAATCTGGAAGCTGGCGGTCAGAGCGCTGAAGTCGGTCTTGCGCGCCTCCTTCACCTGCTCGGCCCCCTTGCCGGTGAGGGTGGCCCGCGCCTCGCGGATCATTTCCGCTAGGTTGATGCCGTGCAGGGCTCCGTCGCTCAGTTTCAATGTGACCTTGCCCCGCATCCCGTTGCGCAGTGCCAATGCAGAGAGACCGCGCCCCTGCACCTGCACATCGAGATCGCCCTTGCCCTCCAGCAGATCACTCTGGGCCAGAGTCTGCAGCAAGGGACGAATGTTCACTCCGACCACCTGCTTGTGCACCTTGTAGGTCGTGGGTTGCTGGCGCGCGTCGAGTACCCCGTTCGCGTTTACCTGACCGCCAGCAACGGTCGCGCTGAACTGTTTGAGCGTCAGCAGTCCCTTGGCCAGAGCCACCTGCAGATCGACTGCGCCGAGAGCCAGCCCTTTCAGGCGCAGGCTGCCGAGTTGCAGCCGACCATCCAGATCCACCCCCTTGAGCGCGCCCAGATCCGGTTCAACCGCGGAGAGGGCTTCGCGCTTGCCGGTTACCGCTTTATTGTCACTTGCAGCGGTATTTGAAGCACCGGCCGCCGATTTGCCCTCTTTCGCTTGTGTTGGAGTGGCCGGTGTCGAATTGGCGAGCCATTTGTCGAGATCCAGCTTCTCCCCCTTGAGATCGAAGCTGATTGCGGGAACAGCGCCAAGCTGCACGGTTCCATCACCACTCAGCAGCGCCTCATCGGCACTCATCACCAACTTGCTCAGGGTAATCAACTCCTTGTCGAGCTCGGCACGGGCAAACCCGGCCAGTTTCAGCTTCATCTGCGGGCGCGGCAGCGCATCACCTTCCAGCGCTGCGGTCAGCAGCACATCGGAGAGCTCGGCAAGCTTCATCTCTTTATCGAGCCGTCCCTTGAGCGTTCCTTCCAGCGAACCAGCCAGTGAAGCTTGCTGCCCCTCTACCTTGGCCCCTTTCAGCGCCAACGTGAGGTTGCTCCACTCACCAAGGGCCAGTCGGTCCCCCTTGATGGAGAAACTGTCGAGTCGCAGGGACGGGTCACTCAGGCTGCCGCTGAGGCTCAGATCTTTCAGCTCACTCGCCATCACCTCCTGCGCCAGCTTGATCTGGGTCTGCCCTTTAACGTCGAAAGCGAGCTTGTCGGCACTCCCCTTGGCGGCCAGGGTCACGGGTACCCACTGACCGGTGGCCAGTTGCCCCATATCGAGATCGAGGCGATCCAGTCGCAGCGACGTGCCGCTGCGATCATCCTGTACCAGCGCACTGGCCTGGGAGAGCGCGACACCCTGCAAGCTGATCTGCCAGGGCTTGCTATCAGCGGTTGGCGCTGGGGCTGCGGGAACGACCGGTTCGCTTGCATCAGCAGTGGCATCTTTGAGCAGTCCGCTCAGATTGGAGCTGCCATCCGCCTTGGTCTGGATAAAGAGATGGGCGCCACTCAGGGTCACCTTGCCGATCTCCAGACGATGGGAGAGCAGCGGCAACAGGGCCACCGAGGCCTCGCCCTGCTCGAAACGAACCAGATCCGGCTCGGCAAAACCGGCCGGATTGCGCAGAGCGACCTTCTCCAGCGAGAGGCCGAGACTCGGCCAGAAACGCCAGTCAATCTCCCCCGCCATCACCAGCTCCCGGCCTGTGCTCTTGCGCACCTGTTCAGCCAGTTGGGGCTTGAATTGATTGGGGTCGATAAGGCTTATCAGCGTCACTATGGCCAGCAAGGCCGCTACGGCGATGCCGAGCAAGATGAGAACTATCTTCTTCACGATATGCTCCTTGAATCCGGATCCACTGCTGACTATACCACTCACCGTCTGACGAATGGCGTCTGCGGGACAAAAGCGGACAAGGATGAGACAGGGATGGTCGCTGCCAATCCCCATCGTCATCAGCAGGGATCAGGCTTGCGATCAGGCTTGCAAAGAGGATTGCTGCAGCCGCGCCATCGCGGTGCGCGTCGACTCGAAAGCAAAGCGGGGCAAGAGGATATCGCTAATCTTCAGCCACTGACAGGCGGCCACATCGTCAGCCGGCTGGATGACCGGTTTTTCACTCAGCTTGATGGCGAAAAAGGTGTCACAGGTGTGATAGGTGATGCCATCGTAGGGATAGATATTGGGGAATGAGCCAAGATAGGTAAAAGGTTGGGCGCTGACATTGAGCCCCAGCTCCTCCTGCAATTCCCGCACCAGCGCCCCCTCCAGCGACTCGCCGGGATCGACAAATCCGCCCGGCAGATCCAGCAACCCCTTGCCAGGATTACGGGCACGCACCGCAACCAGCACCTCGTCCTGCCAGCAAAGCGCCACCATCACCGCAGTCGCCACATTTTGGAAAAAATGAAAACCGCAGCCACAGCGAAACTCTTTAGGGCTGACGCTCTGCAGGGTTTGACCGCCGCATTTTGGACAAAACATGGGCTATCTCCGACGAAATAAAGCACCATTTTACGCTGTTGTGACCGTTTTTTATGAGTAAAACCGACGGGGAAGACTAGGCATTCAAAGGGAGAGGAATAAAACGGGACAATTATCAGGCGATTTGCTGATTTTCAGGCAATAAAAAACCCCGCTCATTGAGCAGGGTTTCTTGTATTGGGTGCCTGGCAGTGTCCTACTCTCGCATGGCGAATGCCACACTACCATCGGCGCTACCGCGT
>NZ_JAAKUB010000036.1:0-30868 GCF_049174935.1 Aeromonas sp. 600886
CGATGCGGTACATAGAGGGTTCTGAGTAGAAAAATGCTAGTTGAAAATGTGTAAACCTATTTCAGGACTAGACAGACAAAACCATCTCAGCGCACACATGTAGCACACACGTGTATATTTTTCTTTTCTAATCAATCTATTAGAGTGCATCATCCCAGCATTTAATCTCGTTTTATCCAGATACAGGCCATTATCGTTGCCTTACTGGTCATACCATATAAAATCCTGCCTCCATTCATATGACCTATTGAACCTTCGGGTAACAGCAAGGATTTTGCCATGCATCCCATCATCAAACCGTCCGCCATCGCCCTGCTGGTGATCGCGGGTCAAACCCATGCCGCCGGGTTCCAGCTGGCTGAACAATCCGCCACGGGCCTAGGACGCGCTTTTGCCGGTGAAGCCGCCATTGCGGATAACGCCAGTGTACTCTCCCGCAATGCCGCAGCCATGACCCGCTTCGATCAGATGGCGCTCTCTGGCGGAGCTATCTATGTCAGCCCTGACGTCAATATCGAAGGCCACACACGTTTGCCGACGCAAGCCGGCATCGTCACCTCCGATGCGAGTGCACACGATATCGCGGCCTCGGCCTGGGTGCCCAACGCCTATCTCATCATCCCGCTGAATGAGCAGTGGCGCCTCGGCTTCTCGGCCACCTCTTACTATGGTCTTGGCATCAAGATGCCGGATAACTACAGTGCCGGCCACTTTGGCAATGTTTCCGATATCAAGACCATGGATTTGGGAACCTCTCTTGCCTATCGCATCAATGAGATGTGGTCAATTGGCGCAGGGATCTCTGCTATTCAGGGCGAGGGCGAAGTCGGTGGCACCTTCCCCTCTCGCAATCTGATAGCAAAACATCTGCAAGGGGATGGCTGGGCATGGGGCTGGAATGTCGGCACCTTGCTGGAGTTGTCGGAGCAAACCCGGATTGGGCTCTCATACCGCCACGATGTCAATTTGACACTCTCGGGTGATGCCATTCTTGGCCTGCCCAACGGCAAGGAGCTAAAAGACACAGGTTCTCTGGATCTTCCGCTACCCGCAACGGCAGAGCTTGCTGCATTTCACCAGCTGACCGAAAAACTGGCGATCCATGGCAGCCTGAACTGGACCAACTGGAGCAAATTTGTCCAGCTGGAAGCCGACCTGGATACACTGCCCAACATGCATATCAAGGATGAACACTGGGAAGATAGCTGGCGCTATGCGATCGGGATGACCTATCAACTGACTCCCCAGTGGCAGCTGCGCTCGGGAGTTGCTTACGATGCGAGCCCAGTACCAGCGGATCGCCGTACTATCTCCATTCCTGATGCCGACCGGATCTGGTATAGCCTGGGGATGGGTTATCAGTTCACCCCCAACCTGACCATGGATCTGGGGTTAACCCTGATCGATGGCAAGAAGGTTGATGTTACTGAAAAAATGGAGTTGCAACCGGGCAACCCGCAGAGCACCTCCACCTTCCAGGGCACCTCCGAGGGAGATGCCTGGCTGGCTGGCGCCCAAATGAGTTATCTCTTCTAAGTTCCCTCCCTGCAGAAAAACACTATGCCAATTATTGCCTTACCGAACAGGGTCAAAACTGGCATAGTGTTCTGCAACACCATAAAATCAACCCAGTACCCATACTGGAGCAAGGCATGTATTCCTACGTAGCCAGACAGCCGATCCTCGACAGAGACCTCAATACCCATGCCTATGAGCTGCTCTTTCGCGATAGCCTGAATAATGTCTTCCCGAGCATCTCCTCACAACAAGCCACCTCCCGGTTGGTGGTCGAGCAGTTTCTGCAACAGAATATCGATCAGCTGTTGGGTGGCCGCCCCTGCTTTATCAATTTTCCCCACTCACTGTTACTGGAAGGACTGGCCGAGTGCCTGCCACCCGAAAAGGTGGTGATCGAAATTCTGGAGGATGCCCCTCCAGATGATGCCCTGCTGGAAAAGGTGAAGCAGTTGCACAAACTGGGCTATCAGCTGGCACTCGATGACTTCACCATGTCGCCGGATTGGGAGCGCTTCCTCCCGTTTATCCACATCATCAAGTTTGATCTGCGTGACACGCCCCTGTTGCAGATCAGGGTGTTCATCAAGCGCCATCAGGCGCTGGGACTCACCTATCTGGCAGAAAAAGTTGAGGACAAGGCTGAGTTCGAACGAGCCAAAAAGCTGGGGATCCAGCTGTTTCAGGGCTTTTTCTTCAGCCGCCCCGAGATGGTCAAACAAGCCACTATGGAGCCCGCCCAGGTCGTGGTCATGCAGTTGCTCAATGTGGTCAACGAGACAGAACCCGATATCAACAAGATCGAGCAACTGCTCAGCCAGGATATCTCTCTGTCACTCAAGTTGCTGCGCTATGTCAATCATCTCAAAGGCCATGCCAACCCCATCTCCTCGTTTCGCCAGGCTGCGATATACTTGGGCAATACCCAGCTAAAGCGTTTTGTTTCACTGGTGGCTGCGACCAGTGCAGGCAAGGGGAAAAGTGCCGAGCTCTACCAGATGTCGATGATCCGTGCCCGTTTCTGCGAGTTGCTGGCGCATACCCATGCGCCGACCCTACAGGCTCAGCAAGCGTTTATCACCGGTCTCTTTTCGCTACTGGATGTGCTTATGGAGCAGCCGATGGACAAGCTGCTGGGGACTATCCCCCTGATCGAGGATATCCGGCTGGCGCTGCTCGAGCGCAAAGGCACTCTCGGTTTCTATCTCGCATTTTGTGAAGACTACGAGAATGCCAACTGGCCCAAAGTCACGGCCCGAACAGCCCGCCTGGGGTTGAATGAAGATAAGGTAAGCCACCTTTATCTCGCGGCAACGACCTGGGTGAACGAGCAACTGCAAGCGATGGATACCGGCGATTAAGGGATCTCTACCGCAATAGCGGTCGCCTCTCCGCCACCGATACAAAGAGACGCAATGCCTCGTCTCTCTCTCCGCAACCTCAATGCCGAGATCAGCGTCACCAGAATACGTGCTCCACTCGCGCCAAGCGGGTGACCCAATGCGCAGGCGCCACCATGAACATTCACCTTGTGATGGGGGATCCCGCACCCGCTCATGGCCAGCATGGTGACCATGGCAAAGGCTTCGTTGACTTCGAACAGGTCAACCTCATCCACTGACCAGTCGAGACGAGCCAGCAGTCTGGATATTGCGCCAACGGGAGCGGTAGTGAACTCGGCCGGCAATGCCGCATGGCTCTGATAACCGACGATCCGCGCCAATACAGGTACCTGCCAAGCTTGCGCAGTGGCACCATCCATCAATATCAGCGCCGCCGCGCCATCCGAGATGGAGCTCGAATTGGCCGCCGTAATGGTGCCATCTTTACCAAATGCAGGCTTCAGGGTCGGGATCTTCTCCGGCCTCCCTTTGCCCGGTTGTTCGTCTTCGGCCAGCAACAAGCGATCACCGCGATAGACACTTGCCAGCTCGGATGCAAACGCGCCGGCTTGCTGCGCAGCGCGGGCACGCTGCAACGACGCAAGGGCAAACTCATCCATGGCAATGCGGGTCAAACTGGCATGATCGGCGCTGCGCTGGGCGTGTATTCCCATCAACTGGCCATCATAGGCATCCTGCAATCCGTCGAGGAAAAGGTGATCAAACAGCTGTTGATGGCCCATCCGAAAACCATTTCGGGCATTATCCAGCAGATAGGGGGCCCTGCTCATGCTCTCCATCCCCCCAGCCACCACAACCTTGTTATCGCCCAGACGAAGGGAATCTGCCGCCAGCATCACCGCCTTCATGCCGGAGCCACACACCTTGTTGACCGTGGTAGCAGGCACACTCTCTGGCAATCCCGCTTTTAACATCGCCTGCCTTGCCGGCGCTTGTCCCACACCTGCCGAGAGCACATTGCCCATAAACACTTCATCGATCTGCTCGGGAACAAGCCCGCCCTGTGCCAACGCAGCGGCAATGGCACAGGCCCCCAGCTCCGGGGCCGCCACCTCTGCCAGTGCCCCTTGAAACGCCCCCATTGGCGTACGTTTTGCCGCCACAATTGCAATATCCATTTGCCCGCCTCTTTTAGTTACATGGTCATAACATAGGTTTTCTATGCCATGGGAACAAGAGTTGCAGTGCAGTTTACGTTTAGGTAAGGTGCCAGCAGGATTTAGCTCGCCAAGAAGTTTATATGAACAAAAACAAGGATGAAGCCCGGAGCTACAGCATCAGTGAACTGGCTCGGGAATTTGATATTACGACGCGTAGCATCCGTTTCTATGAGGATCAAGGGTTACTCAATCCCGCCAGAGAAGGGCAGACCCGCATCTACAGCAAGCAGGATCGGGTTCGTCTCAAGTTGACCCTGCGTGGTAAGCGGCTCGGTTTCAGTCTGGCCGAGATCCGGGAGTTGTTTGATCTTTATGATGCCGACAAGAGCAGCCGCACCCAGCTGCAAACCATGCTCGGGCTGGTTACCGAAAAGCGGGAGACGCTGCAGCAGCAGATGGAAGATATCAGGATGGTGCTGCTGGAGCTGGATGCCGCGGAGCGGCGCTGTCAACAGGCATTGCAGCAACTGGGTCGTTAAAGAAGGGGGCCGTGAGATCCCCTTCTCATGCTTCAGATAACAAAAAGCCACTCCTGAGAGTGGCTTTTCTGCTACCTGACGGTTCGTGATTAAACGCGAACGAAGTCCAGGTGAACCAGCTTGTAACGTACCGGGTGACGCTGGATAGCTTTCACTTTCACGTTAACTTCTTCGCCGTTGATAACCAGAGTCAGTACGGACTCATAGAATTCCGGCTTTTCTTGGGCCAGGATGAATTTCTTGTGGTCAACAGTGATGGACTGGGCTTCTTTGCCTGCACCGTAAACGATGGCAGGAACTTGGTCAGCTTGACGCAGGCGGCGGCTCGCACCTTTCCCCAGGTCAGAACGGACTTCAGCTTGGAATACGAAAGACATAGTATGTATCTCTTTTAAAGGAATGTATGGTGCAAACTGCGACCGGTCAGCACCTCGCAAAACGAGCGCGAATACTACCATGGGCCAATAGCGGATACAAGGCTCATCCCGCGCTTTAACGCCCCTGCTCAAGACGAGCAAATTGCTGTTGCCGCTGGGCCGGACTCAACGCATCAAACTGCGCAAGCGTCTCGGCGCGAGGACAGTAGAGCCCCTCCCCGGTTTTGACCCGGATACTGTTACCGAGGCCCGCCCTGTTTTCTGCGGCCAAGGCCAGCAGATAGCTGTAAGTATCTGCCCCCACCCTGCTGGATAGCTGATTGGCGATGCGCCACAGCGTCTCACCCGCCGCGACCCGATGGCACACTGAGCGCCCCTCGCCAACCGCCGGCGCAGAGAGTGTCAGTGTGGTGCTATCAGATGACACGCTGGCCGCCAGCAGACCATCACTGCGACTCCCCCTCTCGCCAACTGCGGCACCAAGCAACGCCAGCAATGGCTCTGCTTCGTAGCGGGGGGCGACCGCCAACTGAACCGGCATGGCACGAGGAACGTTGAACTCGGCGATAAAGGGCACTATGGGTTGCGATGGCTCAAAAGGTGAAACACTGCCATGCTGCACGGTTGCAGCGACCTGGCCGGGGGCGACCCCGTAAGCCATCTCGTCGATGCGCCGCAGTCTTGCCAGATAGGTTTTGGAGAGCTGCGCCTCCCCCTCGAACAGATCGAAAGGGGGGACCAGCCGAGCGGGAAAGAGGATCTGCCAGCGACCATGCTTCTGCTTTTGGGCCAGCGGCGGAAACTGATTGCCACGCCAGGCCACAAACATCGCTGGTGGCGTGCGCGCCAGCGGGTAATATTCCGGGTTCAACTGCACCCAGGTTTGTTCCGCGATGGGTTGATAACCGCTGATCACCACCTGCGCCACACTCAACCAGATCCCCAGCATCCTTGCCTCCCTGACTTGCGGTTTGAAGGGGCGACCTGACCGGCAACCCCTTCTCATCACCCGCTATCATGCTGTTAAAACAGTTAGATAGCAGCTTAGCACTGAGCAATGGCGTTAAGCACACGTTTATCTGAGACCGGGTAAGGGGTCCCCAGATTCTGGGCAAAGAACGACACCCGCAGCTCCTCAATCATCCAGCGGATATTGACCACCTCGGCCGGGATCAGCTGGGATTTGGGGATCTTGGCGAGCAGCGCCTTGTACTCCGACTCCACGCTGTGCACTTTGAGCATATAGACCCGATCCCGGTTGGGATCGATGGCGAGCTTCTCCAGGCGACGCTCGATGGCGCGCAGATAGCGCAGCAAATCAGGCAACCGCTGCCAGCCGGTCTCGGTGACAAAGCCCTTGTGGATGAGGTTGCCGAGCTGCTGCTGGATATCGGACATGGCAAAGGCGGTATCGAGCTGCATCTTGCCCTTGAGCCGCTTTTTGATCTCGTGGGAGAGGGTCAGCACGGCTTCCACCTGCTTGGCCACCTCCACCACCGCATCGTTGAGCTCGGCACGGACAAACTCCTTGAGCGCCTCGAAACCGGCCTCGTCCCAGGCCAGCCCGCCATGTTGCTCGATCAGCTTGTCGCAGCCACAGGCGATACAGTCATCAATCAGCTCCGCCACCTTGCCAAACGGGTTGAAATAGAGCCCCAGCTTGGCCTTGTTGGGCAGCTTCTCCTGCAGATACTTGATAGGAGATGGCACGTTGAGCAGCACCAGCCGGCGCTGACCGGCCCACATCAGCTGCTGCTGCACCACAGGGCTCTCCACCAGCTGGATGGCGACCGAATCTTTCTCGTCTACCAAGGCCGGATAGGCTTTCACCTCGAAGCCGCCGCGCTTCTGGCTGTACTCCTGAGGCAACTCGCCAAAGCTCCACAGGGTGAGGCCGGACTGCTCGATGTCATCATCCGCCACTTGTGACAGGGTCTCCTGCACCTTGCCACGCAGGGACTCTTTCAATGCCTCCAGATCTTTGCCTTCCGCCACCTTCTTGTGCTTGTCATCCACCACGCGGAAGGTGAGTTTCAGGTGATCGGGCACCGCAGCCCAGTCCCAGGATTCACGGGGCACGGTCACGCCGGTCATGCGGCGCAGCTGGCGCTCCATTTCGTCCAAGAGCGGCCCCTGCTCGGGGTTGATGCTGGCAAGCAGCGCATCGGCATAGTTTGGCGCCGGCACGAAGTTCTTGCGCATCGGCTTGGGCATCGACTTGATGAGGGCCACCAACAGCTCATGGCGCAGCCCGGGGATCAGCCACTCAAACCCCTTCACCTCCACCTGATTCAGGAGCGGAAGCGGAATATGCAGGGTCACACCATCGGCGGCCTCCCCCGGCTCGAACTGATAGGTCAGCTTGAGCTTGAGGCGCCCCTGCTGCCAGAAGTTGGGGTAGTCGAGATCGCTGATGTGGGCGGCGTCCCCCTTCATCAGCATCTCTTTTTCGAAGTTGAGCTGCTCGGGATCCCGCTTTTGCGCCTCTTTCCACCACTTGTCGAAGTGGTGGCTTGATATCACATCCTCCGGCAAACGGGCATCGTAGAAGCGGAACAAGTCCTCGTCATCCACCAGGATGTCGCGCCGACGAGATTTGTGCTCCAGCGCCTCCACCTCGGCCAAGAGCTTGCGGTTATCGCTGAAGAAACGGTGACGGGTCTCGAAATCCCCCTCCACCAGCGCGCGGCGGATAAACAGCTCACGACACAGCGCCGGATCGATACGGCTGAAGTTGATGGTGCGCTCGTTGACCAGGGTCAGACCATAGAGGGTCACCTTCTCCTTGGCCATTACGGCGCCGTTTTTCTTCGACCAGTGAGGGTCGCTGTGGTGCAGCTTGATGAGGTGGCCTGCCAGCGGCTCCACCCACTCGGGCTCAATTTTGGCGTTGATACGGGCGTAGAGGCGCGAGGTTTCCACCAATTCTGCGGCCATCACCCACTTGGGCGGCTTCTTGAACAGACCCGAGGCCGGGAACAGGTGGAAGCGGCCGTTGCGGGCGCCGAGAAACTCCGGTTTTTCCAGATCCTTGTTGCCGATATGGCTCAAGAGGCCGGTCAGCAGCGCGCAGTGCACCGTCTTGAAATCTGCAGGTTCATGGTTGGCTTTAAAACCCAGCTCCTTGACCGTCTGACGCAGCTGGAAGTGAATGTCCTGCCATTCACGCACCCGCAGGTAGGAGAGAAACTCCTTCTGGCACATGCGGCGGAACGGGTTGCTGCCCAGGGCATCCTGCTGCTCTTTCAGGTAGTTCCACAGATTGACGAAGGCAAGGAAGTCGGAATCCTTGTCCTCAAAGCGTCTGTGCTGCTCGTCGGCGGCCTGCTTCTTCTCCATGGGCCGCTCGCGGGGATCCTGAATGCTGAGGGCCGCGGTGATCACCATCACCTCGCTCAGGCAGCCGGTCTGCGCCGCGCTGATCACCATCTTCGCCAAACGCGGATCAAGGGGGATGCGCGAGAGCTGGCGACCGGTCTCGGTCAGCTGCAACTTCGCTTCGCGCTCGCCGGTGGCGGGCAGCTCGCGCACCGCCTCCAGCTCTTTCAAGAGAGTCAGGCCATCCTTGATATGGCGCGACTCGGGTGGCTCGACGAAGGGGAAAGCCTCCATATTGCCAAGGCCGAGCGCCAGCATCTGCAGGATGACGGAGGCCAGGTTGGTACGCAGGATCTCGGGGTCGGTAAAGGCGGGACGGCTATTGAAATCCTCCTCCGAGTAGAGGCGGATACAGATGCCGTCCGCCACCCGACCGCAACGCCCTTTACGCTGGTTGGCGCTGGCCTGAGAGACCGGCTCGATGGGCAGTCGCTGCACCTTGGTACGCCAGGAGTAACGGCTGATGCGGGCGGTGCCCGGATCGATGACGTAGCGAATGCCCGGCACCGTCAGCGAGGTCTCCGCCACGTTGGTGGCGAGCACGATGCGCCGTCCGGCATGTTGCTGGAACACCTTGTTCTGCTCGGCGTTGGAGAGGCGAGCGTAGAGCGGCAGCACCTCGGTATCGCGCAGGTTGAGTTTGCGCAGGGCATCGGCGGTATCGCGGATCTCCCGCTCGCCATTCATGAAGATAAGGATGTCCCCCAGCCCCTCACGGGCCAGCTCTTCCACCGCATCGAAGATCCCCTGCAGCTCGTCGCGCTCCTCCAGCCCTTCGCTCTTGTCACTGCTTTTTTTATCAACAAATAGTGGACGGTAGCGCACCTCCACCGGATAAGTGCGGCCGGAGACCTCGATCACCGGCGCCTTGTTGAAATGGCGGGAGAAACGTTGCGGGTCGATGGTGGCCGAGGTGATGATCACCTTGAGATCCGGGCGCTTGGGCAGCAGTTGCTTGAGATAGCCCAGAATGAAGTCGATATTGAGGCTGCGCTCGTGGGCCTCATCGATGATGATGGTGTCGTACTGGGTGAGCATCCGGTCGTTCTGGATCTCCGCCAGCAAAATACCGTCAGTCATCAGCTTAATGTGGGTCTGCTCGCTCACCTGATCGGTAAAGCGCACCTTGTAACCCACGTAGTGACCGAGTTCGGACTCCATCTCCTCGGCAATACGGGCCGCCACAGTGCGGGCCGCCAGACGGCGCGGCTGGGTGTGGCCGATGAAGCCCTTGACCCCACGCCCGAGCGCCAGACAGATCTTGGGGATCTGGGTGGTTTTACCCGAGCCGGTTTCCCCGGCGATGATCACCACTTGATGCTCTTCAATGGCTTTGGCGATCTCCGCCTGCTTCTGACTGACCGGCAAGTTGTCCGGATAGGTGACCTTGGGTACGCCCGCCAAACGGGACTGGTAACGCGCCTGCGCCGCATCCAGATCGGCGGCAATGGTCTCGAGTACCGCAGCCTGTTTGCCCTCGGGCAACTTCTTGGCACCGTGCAGACGGCTGGAGAGACGGCGGGCGTCGAGGTTCATGCAGGCAGAGAGACGGCGGCGCAGCGCCTCGATAGAGAGAGACAAGGTACGAATTCCTTAAAAGAGTGCCCGACAAGGGGGCCATATCGATAGCTGGGGGAGATCCTAAAGAGCACAGACAGCAGGTGCAAGCCTTAACATGAGACACTGGAGAGGCAAATTAGCCTCCATACCAGGCTACGGATGGGTGAACGCACCATCTCCCAAAACAATGAAGCAGGCCATTGGCCTGCTTCTGTTGCATGTTGCATCCGGTCAGCCCTTAGCCGTGATTGTGTACAAAACAGGTGGTCAACTGGGCATGGATAGCCTGCATCACATTATGGCGATTGATTACCCCGAGCAGCCTGCCCTCCTCCACCACCGGATAGATCTTGGGTTTCTGTCCCATCATCATCTCCGCCAGGGTGAGGATGCTGGTATCTGGCTCAACAGTCAGTACCTCCTTGCGCATCACATCCTTGACCTGAGCGACCTGCTCACAGTGATAAGCTTCCTTGAGCATCACTGCAATGCAATCCTGCTCGGAGATCCAGCCGATCAAGTGTCCCTGCCCATCCACCACTGGCCCTCCCAACTGGTGACTGTTCAAAAATTTCTCGACCGCAGCCTGCACCATCATGTCTGCAGTGAAGGTTATAGGTCTGCTCTGCATATAATCCCTGGCTTTTAGCGATTCCATATCAATTCCCCTATCCATAGTCCAATCAGGCTGGCGTCTTGCGCGTCAGTACCGGCACCACGCACGGCTTGCTCCAAGCATAGCTGGCTCACTGCCGGATGGGTCAGCCTCTCCTCCCCCATCAACCGATTGCATATCTGTTTTCATTGGCCGGCATGGCCGCAGCCATCATCTGTGGCAGATAATCCGCCAACGTCGCCACCACGACAGGATCTACCCGACCCTGAGCCGCCAGTTGATGCATAAAAGCCAGAGCATCACGAGCAGGCAGCCCACGTCGATAAGGTCTGTCCTGCACCATGGCCTGGAAAATATCGGCCACCCGCAGGATGCGCGCTTCGAGCGCCATGGCGGATGCCGGCAGATGGAACGGATAGCCCTCCCCGTCAGGCTCCTCATGGTGATAGGCCGCCCAGCAGGCTATCCCCTCAAACCCTTCGATATGACGCAGGATCTGGTAGGTTTCGAAACTGTGGGTATTGATGATTGCCCGCTCCTCCGGCGTCAAGCCGGCAGGTTTGTCCAATATTTCATCAGGAACCCTCAACTTGCCGAGATCATGCAACAACCCTGCAATTTCGAGCATGTCACAATGGACACTACTAACCCCCAGCCGCTCGGCCAGGGCACGCGAAAGACGGCTCACTCCGAGGGAGTGCGTCATAGTGAATGGACTTTTGGCATCAACGATACCCGAGAAGATCCTGGCCAACGCTTTTAGCTCACCATTATCGGTGATGCAGGACTCCCGCAGCCTCAGCATCTCGTGCATGTAATCATTGATGGCTCGCGCCTCCAGTTGCAACCAGAACGCCTCCGAGCGAGAGGCTTGGAGAAAACCATCCAACAGATCGGTGGCAAAGAATTCGTCACGGCAATCCTGCAGGCGAGCACGGATCTCGTGTGTATGCATTAACAATGAGCCATCGCCATAGAATGGGGCAGTCAGCGCATCGCAACGATCCACCAGAAAGATAAGGTTGGCCTGACGAGCAACCTGGGGGTCCACATCGGCCATCTCGCGCAAGAGATGCCAGTGGGTATGATGATAACGGATAGGCAGTGCCAACGGGGCCAGCAAGCGGAAATCCTTGAGCAGCTGATATCCTACCTCGCAGTGACGCTGGGAGGACTCCCAATCGAACTCACTAACCAGATGGTGATGGGTGATGGTCGAGGAGACACCAATATCGTGCAGCACGCCGAGCTCAAACAACAAACAACATTCAGCTGTATCCAGCCCCAATACCCGACCACACTCGGCCGCCATGATCCCGACCCGTTTACCATGGGCCACATCGCCAATTCCTACCAGATCCAGTGACGCAGACAAGGCATAAACGACCTGTCTGAGATCCACCTGAAGCGAGCACGAACCGGCTTCCTGCGCTCTGTTCATGATCCCTGTCCCATGCTGTTTTGTGATGATGCAAGGGTGTCGTTTTACTCCTTGCTACTGATAAATCTAGTCATTAATCCCATGGTTTACCTCATCACGGTTTTGCAAAAAGCAGTGCAAAGAGGCTTATAGAGCCCTTGTATCCCTACTACCGCTCAACCGGGCCTCTTTCACGCGAACAAGACCTGCTGCTCGATGGCATTGCCGGGATACACCCAACCGGCGTAGAAGGATAAAAGCGATCATCGCACAGCATGTGCGAGCAGTCGCGACACCATAAGGTTCCGCACACTGGTGTTAAACAAAGCTCGTTATTGCAGCTAAATGCAGTCGCGCGGTGCTTCGGATGGCTGAAGAGGTTTCAGATATGAAAAGCAGGCGAGAGGTTATGCTGTCTTCATCAATCTGGTTTTCTGTCTTGGTGACCAGCGAGAACAAATAGAGATCGTGCATGTTGATATCACATCTTTGAGCTGTACAACCAGGCATTAATTTTCTGCAGTTATCCATAGATAAAAACAATAATATTCCACGTTCCACAAACCGAAAAATATAATTCCTGATTGGCAAGATAGTTAAAATAAGGCTTGACAGCGTATTCATACCTGAACTTTATCATGCTTCAGTATTTTTCGTGAAATGGCGTTGGGCTACTGTAGCTTGCCACGACTATTTCATACTAACAGTAACCCTTACAGCAATGGCCTCACCAATATAATTAATAACCAGCACCGACAATAAATATCAATAATCAAACAGCAAACTCATTTACTTTCAGTTGTTTTTCTAATCTAAATCCCGATTTGGCTGGATTGAATATATAACCAGACCCAGAGACATTTGTCAGGCATGAGCAATCTTCATCTGCTTTCCTCAAGAACTTTCTAATATTTGACAATGAAACCGAAACGGTATTGTCGCAGACAATACGATTAGTCCATACACTATGTAAAATTTCATCTTTTGAGATCAATCGCCCTACGTTATTTATCAAATAAATCAATACATCCCTGTCTTTTTTACCCAGCCTAGACTGTACCAACAATCCCCCCAATGCTTTGTATTCGACAATACCATTTTGAAGATCAAAGGTAACTCCCTTATCTCTA
The DNA here is from genome assembly GCF_049174935.1 of Aeromonas sp. 600886. Classification (NCBI taxonomy): domain Bacteria; kingdom Pseudomonadati; phylum Pseudomonadota; class Gammaproteobacteria; order Aeromonadales; family Aeromonadaceae; genus Aeromonas; species Aeromonas sp. 600886. Next base: position 13,039 of record NZ_JAAKUB010000036.1, read on the forward strand.
TTTACCATTTTTATATACATATCATTTCACCTCGACCAATACAGATTCACATATGCCTGATAACTAAGCAGCAATAATCCTATGTTTTAATCAAAATGTAGTGATGCTAAAATAATAAATTTATAAAAATAAAAAATCCTTCCTTTTCAATTAGTTACATCAACACCATCTCATCTGTCATAGTAATTTTATTGTTCATTCATCACTCCGAATGCTCAGTAACAGGCAACCTTTTCAAAGGCCATCTCCTGTATTATTCAATACTCAAAACCATGAAATAACGACTTAATTAATCTTATATCACTGATATATAAAAAGAGTTCATGAGTATCCTCACATGACATAAAGAATACAATGCTGGTTAAATATAATGCTGATTCGACGCAAATTTACATGAAAAGATATGATTTAATAGGGAGTTAATTTAGATCTATCTATTATCCGATAGCTATGTAGCTATTTGCCAGATCATCGCAGAGAGTTGTCACCAGCTTTGATAACTGTATTTTTACGTTACCGCCTCTGATTATCTCAGGAACCGACATTAGATATGTCTACCAGTCACTTGATAGCTTTATTTACCATAACGTATCAAGCCAGATTTAAACTAGACATGATTTAATATTTATTGTCAAGCTGGCATATATTTAACAGCATTATCAACAACCACTAACAAGTTAATATAACACCAAGAAATTTACCACAACAATAAATATTCAGATGACAATCAAAGCAACTTCTCACATCCTGCTTATTTTGCTTTATAAACATCTCCATCTGTTGTAAAACTACGCAACTAATAAACGGTTAAGATTTGTGTCAAGGTTTATAGTGAGACACCTCACTTAAAATTTTCTATAATTAATGGATTAGATAAACTAATTAATACTGAAACTATGATGAGCGATATCTCACTATTGAGAACAAATAATATACAGGGTGCTTGAATAAGAGTATTGCAACTATAGTAATGTTACTTATAGAATCACTAAAAGTAAGGCTACCGTAGATAGAGGTCTAAGGATTAGCTTTCACTGGATGAGAGCCTTGTTTATAACGTAAAATTTAATCATTGGTGGTTTTGCATGCTGGACTACAACCCCGTCTCAGGTGACGTCACATGGAACTCAGAAGTGATTGCTCGATTAAGCAAAAGCGAGACACTGATTTTTTCCGCTTTACTAAAAAAATTAAATCAGTTTTCCAGTAAAGAGGAACTGATTGAAGAAGGGTGGCCTAACAAGTTCGTCTCTCCCAATTCATTGGCAGTTGCTATAAAAAACATCAGAAAAGTACTACAAGAAACTGACGGGGCTTTTAAGATAGAAACCGTTCACCGGAGAGGTTATATACTTCATGGCGCAGCAGACAAGATCCAATCTAGCATGATTGCTCTGCAACCTCCTTGTGACTCGTCAAAAAATAAAAATGAGATAAATACAGAGAATAAAGCAACCGAATCAAGTTCAGATGAAGTAGATGAGGCCATTATTGATATGGCCAAAATTAACGCAAAGATCATAGCGCAAGAAAATCATGCCAGTTATTTTAAAAAAATATTTGTCAAAACACTATTCTCGCTGTATTGCGTAGCGATCCTGTCATTAGGTATCATATATTTCTTTTCTTCAGGTGAGCTTTACTGCTATCAGTTAAGTGAAAAAACAAAGATATGTGGCGTTTTTGAGCTAAATAAAAGCAAGCAAAAGTCAATATCTGAAAATATACAAAAGAAATCTGGTCTTTATCTTTATGGATATGACAACAATGATCAAGACATTAAAGTTCATAGCGTTGACTAGTTTCATAGTCCTCCATACTTATATTATTATTCCGGTTATCAATGGTATGGGGTGCAATTATAACTCAGAGGCAAATGATGTAAAGATGAAATATATAAGCACATGTCGATTCGGCATTGTAGAAACAATCGCATGGAACAAGATTAGTGGAGAGAAAAAACTTTTTAAAGGAATCTTGGCAAAAAAGAAAGACGATTTGTTTTTTTTTGTAGTTTATTCAAAAGAACTATCCAAACCTATATTCGATTTTGATGATGGTCTAAATGTAAGGTTTACCGATGCTCATATATACTCGGCGAAGCAAATTCATGCGGGGCAATACGATTGGGTTCTTCTAAGAAACCCATCGTATCGTGTTTACAAGGTAAATATGGCTGGCAAGTTGGGATTTTGGTAATGCTATTCTTGCTAGCCAATAATATTAAGTAGCATAGCTTTTAATTTTATATCGATTGACTCCTTCTTTATCGGCTTAGAGCCAATTTTTTATGTAGCTTAACATGGCCTCTTCTTTCATTGGTTTTGAGAAATAGTACCCTTGCACATATTTTACCCCCAAGTTTTTCAACACCCAAAGCTCGTCTTCTTCTTCAACACCCTCAGCGATAACGTACATACCCGCTTCGTTCGCATAAGTTAATATGGAGTTCAAAAGGCGCTGCATGGATAGTGAGTTATTAATGCCAGACACTAGATTCCTATCAATCTTGATTGCATCAAAAGCCCCCATACTTAGTGTAGAAAAAAAGGCATAGCCAGTACCAAAGTCATCAAGGTAAACTTCTACTCCGAGTTCTTTTATTTGGCCAACCGCATTAATGAACACTGACTGCTCAACGATTGGTACCGACTCAGTAACTTCTAAATTTAATGAACCTCGTGGCAATTTACATTCTATGAGCACCTTTTCCATTAAGTTTCTAATTATCCCACAATTGAAGATGATCTGAGAGGGAGATATGTTGACTGTAACGGGATAACCTGACTTTAGAATAAAATTTGCTGCGCATTGTACCATAAGTTCAAACAGTGCATTCATATGGCCATAATCTTCAGCCCACTGAATTATATCAACCGTGCTAAAATTAGGATGTCGCAGTAATGCTTCAAATGACTTTATTCTCCCCTGCTCAATATCGTGTAGCGGCTGGAATACCGCATAGCATTCCCCCAACATTAACTCTATATTAAATGTTCTTTGCAAATAAAATGTCTCATGATTTTTTCGGTAGTCCATCTTTTCTTCAAAATACACTGGTGCACGATCATGGGAGCATTTGGCTGCATACATGGCCATATCCGCTTTATCAAGCAACTCTTCTACTGCAACTGCTTGATGGGGATAAGCGCTAACTCCAATAGAAATACCAATTGAAAATGTGCGCTCGCCTAGTGCGATGGGCTGCGTTATTTTTTCGATTAGTTCCTGACAACGCGGCAGGGCTACACTTTTCTCACCAGGAATAACAAAAGCAAACTCATCACCACCAAGGCGTGCGACAGGGCTATTCATACCTAAGATTGATGACATTCTTGCTGAAGATATCTTTAATACAAGATCACCGGCAGCGTGTCCCATAAAATCATTAATTTCTTTAAATTTATCAAGGTCTGCATATGCGACCAGAAACTCTTCATTGGTGTTACATTTTTCACTTAATACGCTCCTGAATCCCTCTCTGTTAAGCAAGCCAGTCAAAGGGTCTATTAGCTTACTTTTTCTAAGCTCATCTACCGTTTTCTGCAGCGCATGTATAATGTATGTTTCTTTCTTCCGCATTATCAAGATAATGCTGGTACTAATGCATATACTGTAAAATAAAATGAAGTCATAAAGAGATAAATCCAAAGCTACATTTACAGCAGCGCAAAAAGCTGAGACCAACGCCGCAATAACAATTCTCACATAGGGTCTGGATTTAATAAAAAGACAAATAAATGATGCCATCAAGATTAATGCAAACGTTTCCTTTGATAAGGTATGAAAAAACTCATTTACTATAAAAAAAACAATTGATGACAGTGACACCAATAAACAAAAGTTCATCATCTTCAGGTTTTTGTTGTCAGGAATGAATTGCTCTGACAAAAAAAGATATGATGTAAAAAAGGTAAATGCCATTAGGTTTGCGGAAAACAGCTGATATACCAATTTTTCTGAGGAACTAGGGAAAACCAGGACAGATACACTTGCAATAAGAGTACATAAGGCTCCACCAAAATGGAGCCATAAAAATGATAGCACTTCATTGTCTTTTGAAAGAAAAGATATTGATGATTGCCAAAAATTCAACACAAATAGAAAGCCAATGATAAATACAGTGTTATTGACAGCATACATTATCAATGATGACCAATAAGACCCCATTCCCATAGGATAATTTTGGCTACTAAAATAGAGTAAGTTGAACCCTATTACTGTCATGAAAATTGATATTAGTGATATTGTCTTATCTATGCAGCGACCAAATGCCCATAGAAAAAATACCAGATAAGCATTAGGTGCCCAGATAATGCTGTATTCAGAATGATGATGCCCATCATTTTTCAATGTATGGAATACATCTTGATAAATCATATTACAGAGTGTTAATGTACACAATGCAATAACAAGTGTAGTATTCTTGATGGCACTCATAACATGACCTTATAGGAGACATCATCCAGATTTTTTGCTAAATGAGCAGTTGAAATATAATCGCCCATCAATGCAAAAAATGGTGTCCGACAAGCTATATCCAGATCTGTCTGACTTTGCACTCTATCTAATATGAGTTGCATTGCCAGTTTTTCTTTAACATAGAAGCAGGTATCAATAAAGTGATTAACTTCCGCCAAATTAGACGGAGGCGGTCCTAATCTGACATATTTAAATAGTTCTTTAACCACCTGGAAATCTCTGGGTTCGTTATCTTTCCAGTTATACCCTCCCAGACAAACCATATGGCCACTATCGACTATTTTAAATAGTGACTTTTGCCACTCCTTATCATTTTTATGATATGGTAAATTCAAGTCAAGAATCAACTCTATCTTTTGAGAGCGCAGACTATCCATCAATGCTATTAGCTGGCTAGATATTTTTGATAATACTCGTGGTTCAGCCTTAAAAAATAACTGACATGGCCGACGTCCAGCTTGATGATATGCCTTGCAACACTCTTCAAGAAGTGACATTTGTACACAGGTGATCATCAAAAGCAAATCGTGATCACAGGAATGATAGAATGAAGCCGCCTCCATACTGAGTGGTCTAAAATAGAAACCAGCCATTCTTTTTTTAGGATCTTTGCTATAAATATCCTGTACAAATAATCGAGTGTAGCTATTCCACCACTCAATATCATCCTCACCGATGTTCCAACTGTTATCCTGTTCCATTTCATCCCCAATCTGACCGGTCTATGATGTTTCAAATTTGGCAGATTGAGATTTTAAGTTGAGCCATCAAAAAGATGATGATTAATAAAATAATAAAAACCACTCACCAAGACAGATAATGGCAACATAACGCATTGATTTAATGCGATTTTATGGATAACCATACAAATGATTGAATCTCCAAGAATGATCTTTTTACAACGTGAAGTTTTATTCTTCAGGCTCTATTTTTTGAGCCACATATATTAAAACTCGGCAACCGTCCTCTGATAGCTTTCATATTTGTACTTCTGCATGGGGTTGGTTTTATAACCATTCCAAGCTCAACGAGCTGTAGTATATGGATATCACTCTTGTTGTTCAGTAGTGATGGCGTGAATAACCGCAGTGCAATATTGAGGGGATAATGGTGATCACATCACCACTATCCCCGGTTAGTTCCATTCAATCGGTATCGTTCCGGGAAACAAGGCCTCCTCAACGACGTATGCACGCTACCTGGCTAGGCTGTGTGTCACCGAATCCACCAACGAGACCAGTGTGCATATAGACGGCGGCATGTGCACTAACAGCAAGAGGGTCGTACGTCTCACTCGTCCAATAGTCATCGAAAGAGCCACCACACTTGTTAGCCAGTGGCCATCCATGAACATGACACAAGGCATAATTCTCACCAGAAGAAGGAGATATCTCGACAAACAATGCCTGCAATTCAGCTACCGTCGGTAGACGGCGTCCGATGCTATTGCAGTAGTTGTCGGCATCCAGCCAATTCATGGTGGCCGGATCCGGCTTGAGGAATCTTGTTATCATCAATTCTGTAAAGCTGACCGTTGCCGCTTTTTGCACGGTATCGCTATTTTTCGCATATAGCGTCACCTCCACATCCTCAACCACGCTGCTGCGCAGTGACACGATCACCTCACCAACGTCATTGGTAGTGGTCGTCCATGGCGACTCGTTATCGAACGTGGCGGTGCCCTTGTCAGCACTGAACTGCACAGTGATCGGCACATTTGCCAGAACCGACCCAGCAAGGTCTTTGAATGTGGCCACTATTGTGTTCCAGGCCTTATTATTGGCGGGCTGATTATTGGTCCCCACGGCTAATGTATCGAGCACCGGATAGAGTGCGAAGTTGGCATTACTGGTCATGCCCGTGTCACCAGAATTGGCTTCAGCCCTTGCCGTCACGGCGACCCTCTCAGCCCGGGTGTTGATGAGGGTCACTGTTGCCAGACCATTACTGTCGGTCACACTTGTCGCTGCGCCCAAGGTTGCCGTGGTGCTGCCATGCGACCATACCACGCTAGCGCCCTGCATGGGGTTCCCCTCAATATCATGCACAGTCGCTGTCAGCAGGTCAGCGCTGACGTTATCCGCAGGCTGATTGTCAGTGGTGGTCACCAGTTGGGCCACTCTCGCGGTAGCTGGGTTGGCGGCCAGAGTCACCTGCAGTGATGGAGGAAGTGTGGTCAAGGGAGCGCCATCCAGCTGTGGCATCAGGGTGACAACGCCAGACTTGGTCCCCGTCAGGATGTACTCATAGATGCCATTGCCCCGGTCGTTTTCCATCAGGGAGATAACATCTGTATCCACACCGCTATAACCTAGCTCCACCCGATCACTGATGCCGGTTACCGGTGTTTGATTGTCGTCTTTGAGGGTCAGCATCAGAACTGCATTATCAACCCCATCCGCCACTATGGTGGACTTGTCGACACTGAAGGTGGATTTGGCGGGGTCTGGCCGCCCCTGCACCACCGCAGAGAGCGAACTGCTTGTCTCGATCCCCTCGAACGGATCGGTCACCGCCTGATTGGTGGCCGGGATGACAGCAAAGCGAAGCTGTTTGCCACGCTCGGCATCGGTCAACAGATAGCGATCACCTCTGGCGAGTTCGATGTCACTATTATTCAGCCAGCGCAATACACTGCCCTGTTCCTCGTCGGTATCCAGGTCATTAAAGGTATATGTTCCCAGCAGGGTATCCCCCACCAAGGGCGCCGCCGGGCCAGTCAGTGTCACGCCAGATGCCACTGGCGCACGCCCCTGCACCGACAGGGTGTTGGCACTTTCGGCCATTGCTCCTGTCGTTTGCCACAGCACCATCCACAGTGCCAGATATGACAAATAACGAGATATCACCTTCATTCAAACACTCTCCGGTTTACGACAGCACCATCACCTGCTGTAACTAGCCAGCCTCGCCATTTTTACAGGCCAAGCTGATTAAAATGGTGGGCGCCCGCGGGCGCCCTGTATTACTGATTGATGTGCCCACCTCACCTTCCCTGGCAAGGCAGGACAACCCGTTATCCATCCGATAACCATCAACCTCTTGCTGCGGGCGATGGTCCGGATATCATGCCCATCCAGCCGGGGCTGGTGATGGCTTTACTTCTTGGTGACATCAACCCGCAGCTTGCGCTTCTGATCATCCTTGCTTGGGGTGTAGGTTTCACTGACAGCCCCAGGAATGTTGATGTAGTTGCCACCTGCACCATCCTCAATTTGCCATGTGTAGTTGTAATCACTCGCCACCCCAACCCCACCGGCACTGGTAGTGACCTTGGCCCTGAGTTCGGTCGAGACAATCGGATTGCCAGCAAGCGCAGCGTCAGTGGCCGCAATGACGATCTCGACGGCATCCACCTCATTGGGATCAACCACATCAACAGAACCATCGCCATCAGGAGAGCCCCCCGCCGCCGCAACTTCATTCCCCTGATAAGGGTCTGTCGTGGTTGCATCGGTTTGCGGAATAACTCCTGCTGTGATTTGGGTACCAAGATCTGCCAAAGTCAGGGAATAACTATCACCGGTTACCCCCATATCAATGCCATCGCGATACCACTTGTACTCACTCGGTGCTTGAGCATCCATATCCGGATCATCAAAACCTTGTTCTTCAATTTTGAGGCTGTCACCTACATCCACTCGACCGTTGTTGTTGACATCGACATAGTTGAATGACACTCCAGTCAACGTTGGGGGTCGCCCCTTCACAGTATCGGTTGGAGCCGATGTCAGCGCGCTGGCGCCACTGGCTACGCCCCACATTACCATTGCGATCGATACCGCGATTTTTTGCTTTCTCATCACTTGCTCTCTTCCTTTTGGCTACAAAAAATGACTTACATGGCGTCGATAAACGCCACTCCGGATGCTCACAGCGCCGCAACAATGACGCGCACCCGTTTCTTCTGATCCTCTCGCACGGGTAAATAGGTCACACTGGTCGCCCCAGCGATATCCACAAAACGTCCAGTACCGACCTCCTCCTCGATCTGCCACTGCCAGGTCAGTCCTGTGCGGCACGCGCTCGAGCCGCAGTCAGGCACGGCCGTCAGTACAGAGCCCACCTGAGGGAAGCCGTTAACTAGCCCGGTAATCGTCACTCCCATCAAGCTCGCGAGGTAATTCACACTGCTAGCCGGCCCCGTGTTGCCGCTCTTGTCGGTAGCCGTGGCAGTAATGGTGCCACTCCCCTGCACCGTCGGGGCTTCCAGGCTGTAGTTGCCATCCACGTCCGCGGTCGTGGTGCTGGTCGTGCCATCCGGCCAGGTAATGGTCACCGTGCTGTCCGGTTCAGCCTTGCCACTGACCTCCGGCTTGTTGTCGCTATTGCGATCCGTCGCAACCAAGGTCGGAGCCCCTGGTGCCGTTGAGTCGGTGTAGTTCACGCTGGTAGCCGGCCCCGTGTTGCCGCGCTTGTCTGTAGCCGTGGCGGTGATGGTGCCACTCCCCTGCGCCGTCGGGGCTTCCAGGCTGTAGTTGCCATCCTCATCTGCAGTCGTGGTGCTGGTCGTGCCATCCGGCCAGGTAATGGTCACCGTGCTGCCCGGTTCCGCTTTACCAGTGGCCTCTGGCTTGTCGTCACCATTGCTGTCGGTCACTGTCAACGTCGGGGCCCCCGGCACAGTTGCATCATCAATAAACTCAAACTCCATGCTGTCACGCGCCACATGCCCACTCGGGAAGGTGACCTCTACATCCAGGCGATACCGAGTGCCGGGGTTGGGTTGCCCAGGCGCAACCAGCTCACGCCCCGTCAGTACCTGTGCAGGCCCCTGAAATGTCAGGCGATAGCGGTACTGGTAACCATCGCGGTCCGCTTCTACATCCCCCTCAATACTCTCAATCGGGATCCCATTTCGCGCTTTGGCAGGCTTCTGACGGGGGTCAACCACCCCCCAGTCAACGTGGTAGTGAGCACCGGGGCGAAGTTGAACAAAGTGTTCTGCCAACTGAATAGCGGGTTGCAGCCCAGAGTCTTCCGAGACGACAACAACCCCTTCCGCGATGGCTTCATGGCCATCAATGTCGGTGACGATGGCAACGACCGGATATTGATTGGATTGGCCAATGCGATAGATGGGCAAGACCGGAAGTGTAAGGGAACGTTTGTCCTGCCCAACCGTATCGACAGGGCCAAGTCCACTGAGCCCCAGGATCTCGCCAAACCACTGGATGGAGGCTATCTGGCGGGAATGCTGAATGTTGAGCGTCAAGGTCAGGGCTTGCCCCTCTCCCGCAGAATACTGGTCGTTGAGAGAGGCCTTGAGGAGTACCTTGTCGCGATACTCGAGCACCATGTCATTGTTACGCTCAACCAGATCGTGGCGCATACCTGCCAGCGACTTGTCGACACGGGACGGATTCAGCATGTCCGAGAGCGTGGCCCCCAGCTTCCACTCCAGCCCCAGCGTAAAACGGGTGTCATGTTGCCTGCCGCTCGCTTCAACTTGCTCGACATCCATCTTGAGTAACGGGAAGGGGTTATAGTGCAGACCGGCAGTGATGGCATGCGGATCGCGCTCAAGCTGATCTGCGCCCAGCAAGTCAACCCGCTCCCCCAAATACTGCTCGGCAGTGAGCGATGCGCTCCATTGCGGATAGGCCGGCAGATAGGCCTCAAGACGCACATCCATACCGCGTGCTGCGCGCTCTTCCATACCCTCAAACCGTGGGGAGTCACGCCAACTGCTCAGTGGTGTATAAAAGTTGGCACCCAACTTGAGATAGTCACGCCACGCCTCAGTCCCGACTCCCGCACGCCAGTGCCGGTTGGTCAGGTCATAATCAGCAAACAGGTTGTAGCCCAGCATCCAGCGGTCTAGGAAATGACGCTGGCCCACCCCCAGGTTGGCAATGGTGCGCGCCTGCCCATTTCGGCGTAGACCAAACTGGGTAAACAGCAGGGTCTGCTGCTCTTCCGCAAGCGGCAACAAGAGATCCGCCTCGGCAGTGACCATATTGAAATCGTCATCCAGTGTCACCCGGGTTCTGGCTGTGCCCATCGTCCCCAGCAAGGATGCTGCATAGGCATTGGCCTCCTCTTCAAAATGGGTGACCAGTTGCTGACGCCAATACTGCTTCTCTTGTTCTGACCCATGATGCGGTGCAGTCGCATCCTGTGTAACGCTCTGCGCGGAAGGTGGTAGATGCCGCAGACTTCGTTTAAACCCCTTAACCAATTCACTGTGGTTTTCCTGATCTGCCGGCATCTCTGACTCGGCAGGTGAAAACAGCTGCCCCAAGCGGGCAGCCTGCTCGGCAACCTTCTGCTCGACATCCACAGGGGTTGGCGTAGGCGCCGTCAAATGCAGTGGATTGGCGCCTGACAGCGCAGGTAAAACGGACGCACGCGGTAAATTGATAGTGTCACCTACCGGCAAATGAGGGGCGTTTAGCGCCAGGTTGCCATTTAATGCCAACAGTTGGTGAGGTGTTGTGCCAAACTGGCGTGAGACAGAACCAAGCGTATCTCCCTTTGCGATCTGATAGCGGATAAGTTCAGGTTGCTTGGCTGCGGGCATGGAGAGTTGCCCAGCCGCATAAGCCACAGGAAATAATGCCTGCTGTCCTAAAAAGAGATAAGTCCAGACGCTTTGATGGACTTTACTTGGTGTGAAACTCATAAATAGACCCTTGAGTATATCTTTAGCGGCAGGACTATATATGAGGGGCTGCATTTGAGATCTATATATTAAATTTTAAAGTCACAATAAATAAATAATAAATGTAATTAATTTAAATAACCCACCTTGGTATCAGCTTGATACATATAGCATTTCTCTTTATATCAGCCATAAACACAAACAAAACAGACCTCATTGAGCTCTATTGCATCAGGCATGCTCATTTAACTGGAATTCAGAAAACGTGACAAGCATCACAATTAAATCTATTTATAATACAGCTTGAGTTCAGGTTTGCTGCGATGTCAGTCCATGAGCACCCCTGTTCCCCTAATACATTTTAAAGTTCAAAAAACATCCACCAACAAAGAATCTTAATTTTTATCAGCATCCTACTTCACCTTGGTATATTTCTGTGTCACCACCGCTCGAACATTGATCCACTCTGGCAAACGTTTCCGATTAAACAGTACATCAGCTGTGATTTACTCGCGGAACAGAAACTTCATAAGCAAAGCACGAGTAATTTGCGTGCCTCCTATGAAAAGAGAGTGCATCGCCATAAATAGAAAAGAGGTCGACACCTCTTCATATTAAAATAATAAATTAATGTTATGCCAATTGGTTATTTTCTTTCTTCATTTACGACATCAGTGCTAAAAAAAACAGTACCACTCCTCCATAAAATTCAATTAAGGCTAAAAAAAAGCCATTTTTGTGAGTCAGGTAGCGCTATTGATTTTTTTTAGTCACACCAGTGGAATCGTTTACACTACTGTTGCGCCAACCACATTAATTAATCGGCATTTTATTGTTCTGTCTGCCGTCAGCATTAATTACTCCCCTCTTTCAGAGGCCAAAGGTAGAGAAATGGAAAAGATCTGCAAGATAAGTGGTCGACGCACGGAAATGCTCGTTAACCTGACGCAAGGAGCTGAAATTATCTATTGGGGCAACAAGTTAACATTGACGCCCCCGGAGCGCTGCCTATCCCTTGATCGGCCAGTGCCTTTTGGCCGACTGGATTGCGATGTCCCGTTAACTTTGTTTCCGGACTCCGGTTCGGGCGTCTTTAGCTCCCCTGCATTGGAAGGGCATAGAAATGGTCAGGATTGGTCTCCGGTCTTCACTATTCAGTCTGTCGAGCACGACGAACATTCCCTACGCCTTGTCAGTCATGATCCTGTCGCTCGCCTGTGTCTCTTGACTGAACTCACCATAGATCCTCTTTCTGACATTGTCGCCGTGCGCCATACCCTGAACAATGAAAGCGAGGAGCCCTTCACGGTAAACAGGCTCGCGACAACATTGCCATTACCCATGCGCGCCATTGAGTGTTTGTCATTCTACGGGCGTTGGGTTAATGAGTTCCAACAGCATCGACATATCCTGATGCACGGTGGATTCCAGCAAGAGAACCGCCGTGGTCGTACGTCTCACGAACACTACCCGGCGCTCATCATCGGCACCAAAGGATTTGATGAACAGCACGGAGAAGTATGGGGAGCTCATCTGGCCTGGAGCGGTAATCATCGAATGCGAGTTGATGTAAAGGCTGATGGTCGTCGTTTCTTGCAGGCCGAAGCACTCTACTACCCGGGGGAAATTTGCCTGCAAAAAGATGAACGCATCACGACCCCCTGGCTCTATGCAACCTATTGTGCTGATGGCCTGAATGGCATGAGCCATCAATTTCACCAGTTTGTGCGTGAGCACATCCTGACCTTTCCGCAGCGACGCAACTATCAGACATGCCGACCGGTACATCTCAACACATGGGAAGGTATCTACTTTGAGCATGATCCAGACTACATCATGTGTATGGCCACTGAGGCAGCCAAGATGGGTGTGGAACGCTTCATCATTGATGATGGCTGGTTCAAGGGCCGCTGCAATGATAGGGCGGCACTGGGTGACTGGTACCTGGATAAGCAGAAATATCCTGATGGTTTGCAGCCGGTTATCGAACATGTCAAAGCCATGGGCATGGAATTTGGCATCTGGGTTGAACCAGAAATGATCAGCAAAGATTCTGATCTATATCGCCAACACCCCGACTGGCTGATGGAACTCGATGGCTATGAGCAACCAACAGGTCGCAACCAATATCTGATCGACCTGCAGAATCCTGATGCCTTTGCCTACTTGTTGGAACGTCTTGATGACCTGCTGAGCCGCTATGATATTGCCTATCTCAAGTGGGACATGAACCGTGAAACGGTCCAGCCTGCTCACCACGGACAAGCTTGCCAAACACGCCAGGTACAAAATGTCTATCGACTGATGGACGAGCTTAAAACAAGGCATCCACATATCGAGATTGAATCCTGTGCTGCCGGTGGTGGCCGTATCGATTATGAGATCCTAAAGCGAGTGCAACGTTTCTGGCCATCTGATAACAATGACGCACTCAAACGTCAGGAGATCCAGAGCGGGTTTAGCTATTTTTTCCCGCCTGAAGTGATGGGCTCTCATATTGGCGCTCGACATTGCCATGCCACTCGCAGAGTATCCGACATCGACTTCCGCGGGATCACAGCCTTGTTTGGACATATGGGAATAGAGCTCGATCCGGTCAAAGAGTCGGACGAAGAGAAAGCTGGCTTTGCAAAATACATCGCATTGCATAAGCAGTATAGAAACCTGCTTCATAGCGGAATCACCTACCGTATTGAAAGCGACGATCAACAAGCTCAAAAAATCCATGCCGTCATAACTCCTGATGCCAAGCATGCATTAGTGATGGTTGCACAGCTAGATATGCCTACATATGCCCACAGCGGCACTTTACGGATACCGGGATTAATCGCGCAAACACAATATCGCGTCAACGTCATCGCGCATCCGAATAACTTTCATAATGGCCTGGTTAACAAGCAACCCGTCTGGAGCCTTGCTGGTATCGTATCAAGCGGCGAATGGCTGCGCCAAGTAGGTCTGGCAATGCCAATTCTTGATCCAACTACGGCCATCTTGATCGATATATCAGCGTTATAAATTGACAGTTTAATTATCTCGATTCACAAATAATCAGAGCGAAACGGCCATTGAATTATGGCCGTCCTCGATGTTATCGACATGATTAAAAACCGGCCAAGATAACCCTTTGGGTTTTCATTATATTTAGACTAAATCTTCATTATTTCACGTTATTGTATTAATCAAGAAAAATCACACATGACACTCACAATAAGGATGAAACTTTATGAGTATAAGCAATGTCGCCAAACTTTCCTATGGTATAGGAGCCCTTGGTAAAGATTTGGCATGTTCGATAATTTACATTTATTTAATGTATTACTATACCGATGTCGTTGGCCTTGAAGCTGCATTCGTAGGCACTTTATTTTTAGTCGCCAGAATTTGGGATACGTTCAACGACCCCATCATGGGTATGATTGTTGATAATACTCGCAGTCGCTATGGTAAGTTCAGACCATGGATCGTTATTGGTACCCTGATAAATTCAGTCGTGATGGTAGCTGTTTTCTTCACCCATGAGTTTGAAGGAACCGCACTATACATTTATACAGCTATCAGTTATATCCTCTGGGGAATGACATATACAATCATGGATATTCCCTACTGGTCGTTCATTCCCGCGCTAACCAGCAATAAGAAAGAGCGAGAGCAGATTGTGGTGATCCCTCGCCTGTTTGCAAGCTTTGCCTGGTTTGTTATGGGAGCCTTTGGCATGAAAGCTATCGATATTTTGGGTGATGGCGATAGTGGTGCCGGCTTCGCCAAGGTATCGATGATTATTGCGCTAATATTCATTTTGAGTGCTTTGCTGACCGTATGGAAAGTAAAAGAAGATAGCGCTATTGCGACCAAGGTGTCTGAGAAGATCAACTTTAAAGATGTAAAAGCGATTATCTTCCAAAATGATCAACTAAAGGCTTTGATAGGTATTGTGTTGTGCTTTAACTTGGCAATGCAGTTAGCCGGTAGTTTTGCTATCTACTACTTCACTTATGCGATGGGCGATAAAGATATGTTCGCCGTCTTCATGGGATTTGCGGGCTCTGCCGAGATCATCGGACTGGTGTTATTCCCACTGATCGTCAGCAAACTATCTCGCCCCATGATTTGGCGCCTTGCTTGTGTTTTCCCACTGATGAGTTATGTCATCTTGCTGCTTACCGGTCATTTTATGCCAGAGAATACACTACTGATCGGAATGGCAGGAGCCGCAATGAAGTTGGGCTCAGGCTTTGCCTTGGCGATGTCAACTCTTATGCTGGCAGATGTGGTTGATTACGGTGAATACAAGATGGGCATGCGCAGTGAAAGTGTCGTCTTCTCGGTGCAAACCATGCTGGTGAAAGCTGCCAGTGCATTTGCCGGCTTCCTGACTGGTATTGGGCTAACAATAGTTGGCTATGTCCCAAATACTTTGCAAAGCGAAGGCACTGTGCTGGGAATGCAGGTCTTGATGTTAGGCATTCCGAGTCTGCTAATTTTTCTGAGCTATCTGATTTATAAATCAAGTTATAAGCTCAATGGTAAATTTCACGATGAGATACTGGCCGCACTGGGTCGAGTTTGAATATAGAGAAAAACAAGTTGCAAGAAATAAGTGAGTTCGTCATTTAGGTTCTCACTGATAGTCGCATCATTTTCACATTAATAGCTCTAGGTTACCTGGTGAAATAGGTCGTGCCTTTTATTCTCTTAACGATGCAAAGAAAATCCATTTAATATTGACAAGTAAGGAAAATACATGAAACTAAAAAAATCAAACTGCTTCAGTCTGCTTTTATTAGCGATGCTGCCTTTGTCTTCTCAGGCTGCATTTGAAAATTTCACAACTATGGGATATGCCAAGTGGGGCAATATAAACACGAATAACGATGAACGTAATGGGGGTAAAGGAGAACTGGATGCTGTACTACGAGCCCAGGAGGGGTATGGCAACTATCGTCTTGGTAATGAGATGAACTGGTGGGAGTTGGGTTTCAAGGCTGACTTGTGGCGGCAAGAGGAGGCTTACTTCGATTTCACATATTATATTGGCAGTGGCGACAAGTGGAGCGATGTCGGTACATTACAGGTCTGGTCTTCTGCTCATAATATATTGCCAAGTTTGCCTGGCGCGGTAGTCTGGGCCGGGGAGCGCTTCTATCAGCGCCATGAAGTTCACATGATCGATGTCAAGTATTGGGATGTCTCTAACAAGGGCTTTGGTATTGAAAATATTGACGTTAGCGGCACCAAGCTTCATCTCGCCTATTTCACCCCGGAGAGCAGTTATAATGCCCTTGGTGAAAATGGGGCCTACCATGACGAGATCCGTTCGTTACACCACTTTGATGTTCGACTATCCGATATAAATATAAGCAGTGGTGCACATATAACGCTCGGTTTGAACTATGTATTCGCCCAGAATGATCATTTCGAACAGTTTGATAACAAAGGTTATCCAAATCAGGAGATCACGGATAGCGGTGCAATGCTGAGCATGCTATACCAGCAGAAGTGGGTTCTAGGTAGTAATACGTTCGCTATGCAGTATGGTATCGATGGATTGGCTGGCGGTTTGATGAGTGCCGAGGGAGCATCAGCAGTAAAATATGCGATTGGAGTCGACCATGATGGCAGTAGTTTCCGCGTTATAAACCATGGCGATCTCATTTTTAATGACAAGTGGAGTGCTCTTTATTCAATAGCTTATCAAAGCCTGGAGCTTGATAATGAGTACGGCAGTGACTGGTTCAGTGCTGGTATGCGTCCGCAATATAGTTGGAATGACTTTACAGCAACGGCTCTTGAAATTGGTTACGAGCGCGTCAAGGCTCAAAATGGTTCAGGTGTGAACAACTTCTCCAAGGTAACGTTGGCACAAATGTTCCAAGCTGGCCGCTCTGTCTGGGCTCGACCAACCCTGCGTTTATTTGCCACCTATGCCGAACTGGATAATGAGTGGAGTCGTCAAGGTGATGTGTATGGCAAACCTGTTAAGTTGACTGGCGATAAAGCCGGTAGTCAAAACGAAGCGACTTTCGGCTTTAATATCGAAGTATGGTGGTAAATATATTTACTAAAAAATGTCACCATACTAAATACCAGTATTAAATTATCTATGCACAATGCCAGTCAGTTATATATGACTGGCATTGTTATTAGTTGGCTGCATGTGACACGATATATACCTGAGTCGTGTTTACAATGATTCATTACGAAAACTCTGTGCCTCTAGGCTATATCTCATATTGATGTTATTGATAGGCATGGTTGCACGATAGTGACAGTTCTATATAAATATCTTTAATAAAGAGTATGATAAATATTTCTCTGTGATGAAGCCAGCAATATTTTTGGTAACCTCCGATAAAAATATAGCAAAACCGTTCTGATGAGGTTAAGTAATCAACACTTCCCTAAGGGAAACATCATGGCTCACTTTTTACAAACTTGATTTTTATGAGATAGCTTCTACACCAGAAAATAACGAGTTTGTTATCTCCATCAGATGAGATATCCAGCTTGGTGAACTCGAATCTTCTCCATGAATCTAACCTGGTGTAGAAAGTATGTTTATAACACGCCATAAAATAGAAGCGCCGGATGATACCCGGCGCTTCATCATGATGGTCTGGCAGGCTTCACTTAATAAAGGGTGCAGCCCCAACGGTAACGACGCTCAAGCAGTTGATACTCGGGACGCACGCTTTGGCTCCAGGAGTCATCCCCGCCCACCCCCATGTGGGCGCCATCGAGACA
>NZ_JAAKUB010000037.1:0-28370 GCF_049174935.1 Aeromonas sp. 600886
TTCGTTTCACACCTTGTCCCATCGGGTTCTCCATGTATTGGGGGGAAAGGTGTAAACCATATTCAGGACGGGACAGTAGAAACAAAAGAGGGATGGCTCGGCGCCATCCCTCTTTATTTTATCTTCATCTTTCAGCTGGTTGCAGCCTGATTACTCACCCTGCAGGGTCACCAACACCTTGCGGGCACCGCCATCGATGCGATGCTCGCCAAGCCAGATCCCCTGCCAGGTGCCGAGCGCCAACTGACCATCGCGAACTGGCAGTTGCAGGCTCACCCCGAGCAGGGAGGATTTGATATGGGCGGGCATGTCATCCGGCCCCTCACAGGTGTGGCGATAGTAGGGGGCATCCTCCGGCGCCAGCCGGTGCAGATGGGCCTCCATATCGCTGCGCACACTCGGATCGCAATTCTCGTTGAGGGTGAGCGAGGCGGAGGTGTGTTGCAGCAGCAGGTGCGCCATGCCAATCCGGTAATCCGCCAGCATCGGCAGCTTGGCCACCAGCTCGTCCGTCACCAGATGAAAGCCCCGCGAACGGGGCTTAAGAGTCAGCAGGCACTGCTGCCACATCAGACGTACTCCATAAAGACGCGGGAGGTGAGTTTGGTGATGAGCTCGTAGGGGATGGTGCCAATCTCGTCGGCCACCCGCTCTACCGGCAGCCCCTCGCCCCATAGCACCGCCTCGTCACCGGCCTTGTCGGTTGCGCCCGGCCCCAGATCGACCGTGCTCATATCCATGGAGACACGCCCCACCAGCGGCACGATGCGGCCGTTGATCAGCACGGAAGTGCCATTGGGCGCCATGCGCGGATAACCGTCACCGTAGCCGATGGCGATCACGCCAAGGCGAGTATCGCGATCTGACACCCAGTTGGCGCCATAGCCCACCGGCTCGCCCGCCTTGTGATCCCGCACCGCAATCAGCTGGGTCTTCAAGGTCATCACCGGCTGCAGGTCGTAATCGGCCGCCACCGTGTTGGGGAAGGGCGACACGCCATAGAGGATGACGCCGGGGCGCACCCAGTCGCAGTGGGAGTCCGGCCAGGCCAGAATGCCCGCCGAGTTGGCCATGGCACGCTCGCCCGCCAGCGGTGCCGTGAGACGGCTGAAGAGGTCAATCTGCTCGCGGGTAGTGGGCTGCTCCAGCTCATCGGATCGGCTGAAGTGAGTCATGATGTTGAACGGCTGCACCACGTTCTTGCACTTGCCGAGTCGTTCGATAAAGGCGGGCATCTCGTCGGCACGCACCCCGAGGCGGTGCATGCCGGTGTCGAGCTTGAGCCAGGCCACCACGGGCGCTGGCAGCTCGACCTGCTCCAGCGCTTCGAGCTGCTCCCAGGTGTGAACCGCCGTCTGCAGGTTGTTGGCCGCCAGCACCGGCAGATCATCGGCGGAGAAGAAGCCCTCCAGCAGCACGATGGGCTTGACCACGGCGCAGGAGCGCAGCATCAGCGCCTCTTCGATACGGGCCACCGCGTAGGCATCCGCATCCACCAGGGTGCGGGCGACCGGCAGCAGTCCGTGGCCATAGGCGTTGGCCTTGACCACAGCGATGATCTTGCAAGCGGGAGCGTGGCGCTTGACCACGGCGAGGTTATGGCGCAAGGCCGCAGTATTGATTTGGGCAGTAGCCGCTTTCATGGTTTTCCCTTACGAGGGCACAAATGGTCTCCCCCTCATCGGGCCGAAGACCGCCACTCACTTATCGTCGTCGAAGGCCGGACCGGCATAATTGTCGAACCGGGAAAACAGGCCCTGAGCAGCAGCCAATGACTGGCTATCGATCAGGGCAGTCGTGGTAATGACGAAACCGCCATCACCTTGGGTTTACATCAATAATCGTCATCAAACGCCGGACCGGCGTAGTTGTCGAACCGGGAGAACTGACCCTGGAAAGTGAGACGCACCCGGCCGATGGGACCGTTACGCTGCTTACCGATAATGATCTCGGCAATCCCCTTGTCAGGGCTGTCATCGTGATAAACCTCGTCACGATAGATAAACATGATCAAATCCGCATCCTGCTCGATGGAGCCCGATTCACGAAGATCCGAGTTGACCGGGCGCTTGTCGGCCCGCTGTTCCAGACTTCGGTTGAGCTGGGAGAGCGCCACCACAGGGCACTGCAGCTCTTTCGCCAAGGCCTTGAGGGAGCGGGATATCTCGCCGATCTCCAAGGTACGGTTGTCAGAGAGCGCCGGCACCCGCATCAGCTGCAGGTAGTCCACCATGATCATCGAGAGGCCACCGTGCTCGCGTGCCACCCGACGGGCACGGGAGCGCACATCGGTCGGAGTGAGGCCGGAGGCGTCATCGATATACATCTTGCCCTTCTCCAGCAGCAATCCCATGGTGGAGGAGAGGCGCGCCCAATCCTCGTCGTCGAGCTGACCGGTACGCACCTTGGTCTGATCGATGCGACCGACCGAGGCGAGCATACGCATGATGATCTGCTCGGAGGGCATCTCCAGCGAGAAGATAAGCACCGGCTTGTCGGCAGTGAGGGCCGCATGCTCACAGAGGTTCATGGCAAAGGTGGTCTTGCCCATGGAGGGACGGGCCGCCACGATGATCAAGTCCGAACGCTGCAAACCGGCGGTCATCTTGTCGAGATCGTTGTAACCGCTCGATACCCCGGTCACCCCGTTGTGGGGGGTCTTGAACAGCTCTTCAATCTTGTCGACGGTCTGCTCGAGGATGAGCTTCAGGGGCTGGGGCCCCTCGTTGGCGCTGGTGCGCTGCTCGGCAATCTTGAATACCTTGCTCTCGGCAAGATCCAGCAGATCGCCGGAGGTACGGCCCTGTGGCTCGTAGCCTGCTTCGACTATCTCGTTGGCGACCGAGATCATCTCCCGCACCACCGCCCGCTCGCGCACGATTTCGGCGTAGGCGTTGATGTTGGCGGCACTCGGGGTGTTCTTGGCGATCTCCACCAGATAGGCGAAACCGCCCGCCTCTTCCAGCTGTTCGGAGCGTTCCAGCTCCTCCTGCAGGGTGATGAGGTCGATGGGGTTGCCCGCGTTGGAGAGGCGGGTCATGGCCTGGAAGATCAACCGGTGCGGACGGCTGTAGAAATCCTGATCGATCACCCGTTCGGCAACCCGATCCCAGGCATCGTTATCCAGCATCAGGCCGCCCAGTACGGACTGTTCGGCCTCAAAAGAGTGGGGAGGAACTTTCAGCTGTTGTGTCTTGGCGTCTTTTTTCGCCGTCACTTGCTCTGCCATACACATAAAAACCGCAGCGGGAAGGGGACGGGAATTTTACAAAAGAAAGCCAACTACGGCGAGCCCTATCTGGCGGCTCATACCATCATAAAGGGCCAAACCAGAGTCTGCTCTACCTTGACCATTTTGATTTTGCTTCGCATTTTGCGCTCCTTGCGACTCAATCTTCTGCTTTTCATCCGGTTTACTCCTCTTGTTTGACGCCGCATCGCGGCAACCTCGTTCATGAATAATTCATGCCAGAGGTGATATTGATGAATACAAGCTGCGACACAATTAGGGACAGGCAGCCTGCCATGCGCCTTGCTGAGCTTGCCAAAGCGGAGCATGCCCCACCCACAGACGAGAGTGAAAAGAGTCAAAATGAAAAAGATGCTGACCCTGTTTGCCGTGATCCTGGCCATTGGCCTGGGGGCACCTCACGCCGAAGCCAAGAAATTTGGCGGCGGCAAATCCTTTGGTAAAAGTTACAAAACTGCGCCGGCCCAGCCTGCGGCCAAACCGGTCGACAACAAGAACCCGACACTGAATGCCCAGACTCCGCCGAAAAAGAGCGGCATGATGGGCGGCCTGCTGGGCGGCCTGCTGGCTGGCGGCCTGTTTGCCTACCTGCTGGGCAGCGGTGCCTTTGAAGGTCTGCAAGGAATGGACTTCCTGCTGATCGCCCTGCTGGCGCTGGGTGCCGTGTTCCTGATCCGTACCCTGCGCAAGGGCAAGGTCGCGACGCCACAACCACAACAGGCGGCCTATGCGGGCTATCAGCCACCGCAATCCACGGCCCCGCAACAGTTTGAGCAGAGCAACAGCGCACCGCAAGCCACCGGCTTTGCCGACAGCGACGTGCCGTTCCGCCTGCCGCCGGGCTTTGACATGAACAGCTTCCTGGCCGGTGCCCGCGATCACTATCGCACCCTGCAAGAGGCGTGGAACAAGAACGATCTGGAAAAAGTGCGCGAGTACGTCAGCCCCGAGCTGTTTGAGCAGCTCAAAGCCGAGCGCGCCGAACTGACTGGCGACCAGCACACAGAAGTGATGTACGTCGATACCCAGCTGGTACGTGCTGACTATGGCAGCGACTGGGCCCAGGTGAGCGTACGCTTCAGCGGCCGCTACATGGACCGTCAGGAGCAGGTCGAAGAAGACATCAAAGAGGTGTGGCACCTCGAGCGCGATCTGGCCAAGAACAATGCCCCCTGGCATATCGTCGGTATCGAGCAGCTGTAAGGTTCAGATTGTCACTACTCAAGAGGCGGCCAACGGGCCGCCTCTTTTCATTTCATCCCCTCACATGACCTCCTACAGGCGATGGCTATCGTCATTGATAATTGAAGAGTTGTGACCAATCCCCAGATGACATGTCACCACGCACATAACGACAAAGGGCAGCCACCGGCTGCCCTTTGGGATCACATCTGGGGATATGCGCCCCGCATACGAATCAGTTACACCCTTCGGTAGATGCTGAGTTCAGATAGCTCACCTCATTACCTGGCTGATAATCGGCCACGTTGATGGTCTTCTTGATCTCGATGTACTCCTTCAGCACGGCAGCATCTACCAAACCGGCGTTGATGGTATCGATCTTCGGATAGCCGTCACCACCGGAGGCGCTGAAGCTCGGGATCGCGAAGCTGTAAGTTGCTGCCGGATCAAACGCCTTGCCACCGATACTGGTGATATTGACGCTCTTGGCCTGGCAATCCACCGCCATGTTGATACCGCCAAACTGGGCATAACCACCGGTATTGCGGGTCTTGCTTGCCACCTGGCCCAGATAGGTCGCCAGATCGCTTCCCTTCATGACAGCCTTGTTGACCGTGTTGCCAAACGGGTGTACCAGCAGCACGCTGCGGTAGGTGATATCACCGGCCGGGATGCTGTCACGGACGCCGCCAGAGTTGACGATACCAAAGTCGACACCCAGCTTGCTGCTGGTCGCCGTGGTGATGAGGCGACCCAGGTTGGTCTGCTTGTTGCGAACCGAGTTGCGATCACCAACCAGCAAGCCATCTGCCGAGCCAATGACGACATTCAGCTCTTGCTGACCTTTCTCCTGATAACCCAGCAGGGTGTTATACAGCTCGGGATCCTTGGTGATCTCGTCCTGTACGAACTGCATCTTGGCCGGGTCCTTGGTTACGGCGCCGTTGGCATCGATCGCCTCGCCCTTGGCGTTGCGCTTGATCAGGTTGACCGGGATCAGGTCATAGCTGGTCAGGGTCAACTTGCCATTCTGGTACTCAAACTGGGCACGGCCCACATACTTGCCCCACTCGTGGGCCTGCATGATCCAGGTGCCGTTCTGCTGATCCGGCTGGCAGTTATCACCCGGTTTGAAATTGGCGTACTTGTTGGTGGTACCCGGTTCCATACAGACCGGATTCTGTGAGTGGCCACCAATGATGGCATCCAGAGTCCCTGCCGGCAGTGCACGAGCCATCTCTACATCGCCCGGCGCATTGCTGCCGTGCTGGCCATTCTCGTAATGGCCCATGTGAGTGATGGCGAAGACCAGATTGGCCTCCTTGTTGCTGCGGATCTGCTGGCCCAGTTTGGCCGCCTCGCTGGTCGGATCGCGGAACTCCAGGGTCTGCACGTTGTTGGGATCAACCAGCTGCGCGGTATCCTCGGTGGTCAGGCCCAGTACTGCAACCTTGAGACCGCTCTCCAGCTTGAACACCTTGTAGGGGTCAAAGTAGTGTTTGCCGCTCGCCTTGTCATAGATGTTGGCCGAAAGCATGGGGAACTGGGCCCACTTGCGCTGCTTCTCCAGCACGCTGAGGGGGTTGTCGAATTCATGGTTGCCCACCGCCATGGCATCGTAGCGAATGTTGTTCATCGCCATGAAGTCAGGCTCGGCATCCTGCAGATCGGACTCCGGCACGCCGGTATTCACATCACCACCAGAGAGAACCAGTACGTCACTGCCAGCAGCCTTGGCATCGGCACGAAGCTGCTCGACCAGAGTCTTCTGGGCAGCCATACCGTACTCATTTTCAGCGTTGTGCCAGAAACGGCCGTGGGTATCGTTGGTGTGCAGGATGGTCAGTTTGCAGACATTTTCGGTGCAGGGTGCAACGGTGTCATTGCTCGAGGTATTACAGCCAGTCAGTGCAGCAAGCACGGCCAAGGCCACGCCGCCTTTGATAAAGTTATTATTCATTTCCATATCACCTTGATTGTTTTGTTATTTATCAACCCTGTCCAGCGGGTCGGGCGCCAATATAACAAACAACAGATGACCGTTTTTCATCGATGACTCACAAATTCTGCTAATTGTGATCTTCGGCCCAACATCCAGCTTCCTGCTGATTTATCAGTTTTTTTGTTGAGCAGTCACTCACTTGCTCCCCTCCCGCACCAAGGAGGCGCCACCCGGACGCGCCTTTATGGCATACTCCCCAGCCAGCCATGCCCGAGGAGATGATTTGATGGCCAAGTACGACAAGATTTCCCCCGAGACCCAGCAGGAGGCGATGAAAATTGCCCGAGCCAACCAGAAGCCGGGGCAGACCAAAGAGCAGACCCAGCTTATCGCGCAAGGGATCCAGAAAGGCATCGATGAATACAAGAAGCAGATGAAGGCGCGAGCCCGCGAAGCGAGCCGCCAGAAAAAATTGCAGGCCAAAGCCAGGCAGCCACAGGGCGCGCCACAACTCGAAGAACAAGACGATCAACTTGAAGTGGTTGAAGTAAGGCATCAGCATCCCCTGCCCTGGATCTTGCTGGTGCTGAGCTGGCTGGGATTTGCGGCAGCCTGGTTCTGGTTGCACTAAGACGCGCTAGCAAACCTTTATACGGGATCCTCTTCACAGCCCGGGCCCGAGCTGCTGGTGATTACCTGCGAAGAGTGATTAAATCCCGCGCCTCTTGCACCGGACAACCGGTTTTTTAACGATCAGTTTTCAGGAAAGATGTTATGAACCCCGCTCCGCTCTATCTGCTGGCCCCTTTTGTTCTGTTCCTTGTGACCATGCTGCTCTATCGCATTTCGCCGCTGCGGGCGGTCGCCGCCGGCGGGGTACGCTGGTTTATCCTCCCCGCCTTCACCCTGTTTATTTTGCTGATCATCATCAATGGTGCCGCCGATCCCGCCCTGCGCGATCCGGCATTCCACTGGTTGATGCCGGGGCTTGGCTTTGCCCTGAGCCTGTTTCCGGCCCTGCCCAAGACGCTGGTGCCACGGCTCGCCATCAAAGAGGGGGCCTTTGCCGCCCTCGGTCTGATGCTGATGAGCCTGGCTATGGTCTACTGAGCAACTGGCCACAGCCGTTAGCATGACTCAAGGGGCGCTCTGTGACGGGCGCCCCTTGTACAAACAATGGCCTGCAGGCATCTTGGTGACAGGATAACCAGCAAGGAGGCCAAATGGACAATCCGCCCGATTTCATGGCGCTGTGGGATTATCAGGATCCCGCCGCCAGTGTCCTTCGTTTTCACACCCTTCTTCCCGAAGCGCGCGCCGCCGCCGACCAGCAACTCGAACTGGAGTTGCTGACCCAAATTGCCCGTACCCACTCGCTGCAGCGCCAGTTTGCCGAAGCCCATCAGCTGCTCGACGAGATAGAGCCCCGCCTCACAGATACAACCCCCAGAGCGCGGATCAGGGCCCTGCTGGAACGAGGCCGCACCTTTAACTCGGCGGGCGACAAAGCCAGCGCCAAACCGCTGTTTGAACAAGCCTGGCAATGGGGGCTCAAGGAGAAAGAAACCTATCTCGCCATCGACGCCGCTCACATGATCGCCATCGCCGCACCACTGGAAGAGCAGAGCCGCTGGCATCAACTGGCGATGGAGCTGGCGGAACGCAGCAGTGACGAGAAGGTGCGTGGCTGGCTGGCCCCCCTTTACAACAATCAGGGCTGGACCCTGTTCGAACTGGGCCGCTTTGATGAGGCGAAAATCCAGCAACAGAAGTGCCTGGCTTGGCATCTGCAGCATAACCAGCCGGCCAAGGCGTTTATTGCTCGCTGGAGTCTGGCTCGCCTGACCCGGGCCCAGGGTCAGCACCAGCAGGCACTGGCAGAGCTGCACCAGCTCAAGGCCGATATGGCCGAGGCTGGCGAACCTGAGGATGGTTATCTGTTCGAGGAGCTGGGGGAGAATGCCTTGGTGCTGGACGATCCGCTGGCCGCGGAATATTTCTCCCGCGCCTGGTTTCTGCTGTCGCAAGACCGCTGGTTCAGCGCCAATGAGGGGGAGCGACTGGCCCGCCTCAAGCGCCTCGCCAAACTCTGATCCCCAAAATAGCAAGGGCGGCACGCTAGCCGCCCTTTCTGCTGGCAAGATGGTTCAGGCCCGGTTGGACTCTTCCCACCCCTGCTTTTTACGGTAAATGGTGGAGGGGCTGATCTCGAGCAGGGCCGCCGCCTTGGGAATATTGCCGTCACAGCTGGCGATGGCCTGTTCGATCACCTCTTTCTCCACCAGCCAGAGCGGACGAATTGGCCCGTTGGCCACGCCGTTGGCTGCCGGAGCCGATGCCACCGCTGCCGCAATCGCAGTCGGTAGCTGGGGACGAACCCCATTGAGCGGTGGCGGCAGAATATCCGGGCTCACCAGCTCCTTGTCATTGAGCACCACGATATTGCGCACCACGTTCTGCAGCTCGCGTACGTTGCCAGGCCAGGGGTAGTCGAGTAGCACTCGCGCCGCCTCAACGTCAAAATCCTTGAAGCGTTTGTTCTCCTCCTTGGCGTAGCTCTGCAGCAGGGTACGCGCCAACAGCAGGATATCCTCGCCCCGCTCCCGCAGCGGCGGCAGGGTGAGGGGAATGACGTGGAGCCGATAGTAGAGATCCTCGCGAAAACGGCCCGCTTTTACCTCGACCAGCGGATCACGGTTGGTGGCGCAGATAAAGCGCACATCCACCGTCTCGAGCTTGCCGCTGCCGACCCGCTGCACTGTGCCGGTCTGGATGAAGCGCAGCAGCTTGCTCTGCAGATCCAGGTCCATCTCGCAGATCTCGTCGAGAAACAGGGTTCCGCCATCGGCCAGACTGGCCGCCCCCTTGCGATCCCCCTGGGCGCCAGTAAAAGAGCCCTTCACATGACCGAAGATCTCGCTCTCCATCAAATCATGGGGAATGGCGGCGCAGTTGAGGGCAATAAAGGGCTGTTCGCTGCGGGGACTGCACTGGTGAATCGCCTCGGCACACACCTCTTTGCCGGTGCCGCTCTCGCCAGTGATAAAGACGGTCGCCTTGCTGGGCGCCGCACTTTCGATGATGCGATAGACCGCCTGCATCGACATGGAGGCACCGATAAAACCGAAGAAGGAGCTACGCTCGAAATTCTCCCGATAGTGGGCAACCAGCGAGCTCAACTGCTGGTGTTTCAAGGCATTGCGAACGGTGGCGCAGAGTCGCTTGCTGTCAAACGGCTTGGTCAGAAAATCGAAGGCACCGAGGCGCATCGCCTCCACCGCCACATCCACCGAACCATGGGCGGTGATCACCACCACAGAGCAGGGCAACTGCTGTTCGGTGATCATTTGCAGAATATCCATACCGGACATATCCGGCAGCTCCAGATCCAGCAGCACCACGGGAGGAGGACTTGCCAGCAAGTGCGCCAACGCCTGCTGACCACAGTCGGCCAGCACCACCTCGTACCCCTCCTGGCGCAGGTACTGTTCATAGACCACCGCCAGACTACGGGTATCTTCCACCAGCAGGACACGCGATTTATTTTCAGCCACTGGACTCATCCTTGTATTTGATTCTGCGATCTATTTTGCCTTATTTTCGCGCGCAAACCCAACGCCAAGACAGCTCTGTTATCCCGCGATTGCAGGGAATACACAAGTAAAAACGGCTCCTTAAGGAGCCGTTTTTCACTACAAGAAAAGATTACTTCTTGGCATCGTCTGCAGTCGGCTTCTCGATAGCCAGCAGCTCAACGTCAAACACCAGCACGGCGTTCGCCGGGATGGAGCCTGCACCGTGCTCGCCATAGGCCAGCTTGGACGGCAGGAAGAACTTGAACTTGGAGCCAACCGGCATCAGCTGAACACCTTCAGTCCAACCCGGGATAACCTGGTTGAGCGGGAAGGTAGCCGGCTCGCCGCGATCGACGGAGCTGTCGAACTTGGTGCCGTCAGTCAGGGTACCGGTGTAGTGAACCTTGACGATATCGGTAGATTTCGGCTTGGCGCCAGTGCCCATCTTCTCGACCACGTACTGCAGGCCGGATTCAGTGCTCTTCACACCCTCTTTCTTGGCGTTGGCAGCCAGGAACTCTTCGCCCTTCTTCAGATTCTCAACGGCGTCTTTCTCGGCCTTGGCCTTGGTCAGCTCGTTGATCTTGGCGTCGTAATCCTGCAGTACCTTCTGGATCTCTTCATCAGTCATCTTGGCTTCTTTGCCCAGACCGTCTGTCACCCCTTTCAGGATCACGGCGTTGTCCAGTTTGATGCCCAGTTCCTGCTGACGCTCCAGGGTATTGGCGATGTAACGACCCATGGAGAGGCCAATTGCGTAGCCAGATTGCTCTTCAAAGCTCTTGGCTTCGGCCTTGGTCGCCTCTGCCGGCTTGCTGGCTTCTGCCTTCACTTCGGCGGTATTGGCCGCAGCAGGCTTCTCGTCTTTTTGGCAAGCAGTCAGACCGACGGCAACGGCCGCCGCCAACAGGGACACCTTCAGAAATTTGTTCATCAGTTTCTCCAAACTCCAAATACCGCTCTCGGTTCCATCGTGAAATGAGAGGTTTATCGTGATAAGCGCCTTATACTAACGCCGTGATCGCAGGTAACAAAAGCGTGAGACCGCAAAAATGATAAAAAGTGCCATTTATCTGGTGAGCCTCTGTTTAATGCTCACCGGTTGCGAGCAGAGCTCCCAACCCAACCAGCAAATGACCCTCGCCAGCACGGGTCTGCTGACCGCAGATCTCTCCAGTGATGGCAAGCAGGCCATCGTCTCCAGCAT
The DNA here is from genome assembly GCF_049174935.1 of Aeromonas sp. 600886. Taxonomy (NCBI): domain Bacteria; kingdom Pseudomonadati; phylum Pseudomonadota; class Gammaproteobacteria; order Aeromonadales; family Aeromonadaceae; genus Aeromonas; species Aeromonas sp. 600886. Next base: position 11,157 of record NZ_JAAKUB010000037.1, read on the forward strand.
CAGCCAGGGCATCATCGTCTGGGATCTGGAACAGAACCGTCAACGCTGGCGCTGGAAGCAATCCGACTCGGCGGAAGATCTGGTATTCATTACCCGCTTTTCCGAAGGCAACAGCCATGCCGTCACCGCCACCCCAGACACCTTTGCTACCTGGCGGCTGAGCGACGGGCAATCACAAGGCTACTACTCACTTCCTGAATCCAGGCTGAGGGACATCGCGCTCTCTGCCGACGGTCGTTATGTGCTGATCGGGCGGGAAGATGGCAAGGCCGAGTGGCTCGACACCCGAAGCGGCCGTCGCCTGCAGTTTCTGGGGCACACCGAACAGGTCAATACGGTGGATCTCTCCGCCAACGGTCGCTACGCCCTGACCGGTGGCAACGACTACAGCGCTTATCTGTGGGATACCCGTAGCGGGCAGGTGATCTGGCGCTTCAACCATGGTGGCCGGGTGATCATGGCCAGACTGGAGCCGAGCGGCCGCTACGCCTTCACCGCCGACAGCAGCCGGGCCAGCATCTGGGACCTGAAAACCGGCAAGGAGGTGAGTCAGCTGCAATATGATCACCGCTTCGAGGTCTACACCAGCGCCCGCTTTGCCAACGATGGCAAGTGGCTCATCACCGGCGCCCCTTCCCGTCAGCTCTCCCTGTGGCAAGTGAGCGATGGTGCCCTGCTGCAGAGCTGGCGCGTCTCGCCGCAACCCAAGGTGAAACCGCCCAGCGCAGTGGTCTACGGCGTCGCTTTGCGCGACAATAGCCACCTTGTCAGTGCCAGCTCCAGTGGTCTGGCCGAAATCTGGACAATCAAGTAAGGACCCGAAGGCCCATGAGTCAGCAACTTAACGATCGCATCGAAACCCTGGAAACCCGTCTCGCCTATGCGGAATACACCATAGAGCAGCTCAACGACGAGGTAACCACCCAGGGCCGTGAACTCGATCGACTCAAATACCAGATCCAGCTGCTGATCGACAAACTGCAAAGCGTACAACCCAGCCAGATTGCCAGCATGGCCGAAGAGACCCCGCCGCCGCACTACTGATCCGGCACTATCTCTGGTCAGGCAACATGGCTTGGCACAGCTGTCAGCCAATAAAAAACCCGCGATAATCGCGGGTTTTTTATCATCGGCGTGGCCGTGATCAGTGGTGATGGCCCTTGCCACCACAACCGCCGCCACCGCAGCAGCCGCCGTGACCATGGTCATCACCGTGGTCGTGGCCATGATCGTGACCGTGGCCGTGGCCAGCACCGCCGCAGCAACCGCCCTGGCCGTGATCCTCATCATGGTCGTGACCATGACCGCCACAGCAGCCGCCGTGATCGTGGTCATGACCGTGATCGTGACCGCAACCACCGGCACCGTGAACGTGGCCGTGGGCCAGCTCTTCGGCAGTGGCGGCACGCACGTCCTTGATCTCGACCTTGAAGCCCAGGGTTACGCCAGCCAGCGGATGGTTGCCATCCACTTTGACGAACTCTTCGGACACTTCAACCACGGTCACCGGGCGGTGGCCATCGTCGGTTTCAGCCACAAAAGTATCCCCTTCGGAGACTTCCATGCCGTCGAACAGCTCGCCCGGTACTTCTTGTACCAGTGTCTCGTCATATTCGCCGTAGGCCTGGCTCGGTGCCAGAGTCACTTCGAAGGCTTCACCTACCGCGCGACCTTCCAGCTCGGCTTCCAGGCCAGAGACCAGGTAACGGGTGCCGTGCAGATAGACCAGCGGCTCTTTGCCGACAGTGCTGTCGATGACTTCACCGTGCTCGTCGGTGACTGTGTATTCCAGCGTAACCACGCTCAGAGGAGCTACTTTCATGTCAGGATCCTGCGGATAGAAAAAAACGGGCTCAGAATACCCTAAAAAGCGGGCCGCGCATATGCCGTGCGGCGCCACTGAGTGACGAAAAAAACGGCAACTGCGTCAGCGAGGAGACCCGCATTCCACCCACCGTTCCCTTATCAGGGGCGAAACACCCCGATCACCTCTTCCGCCTCGCGAGTCTGCTTGTCGACCTCGGCAGGCGTTTGTACCTGGGTATCGCCACAGGCGACGCAGGTCACCTTCTCGACTCCATGCTCCAGATACAGCATCATGTTGTCCAACTTGCCGCACGCCGGGCAGACTGCACCGGCAATGAAGCGCTTTTTACGTCTGGTTTCCATATTTGTTACCTCCAGGCAGCATCATATCAGGGTTTTTACATGCATCACGCCATCGAATATCACCATTTTTCCTGCCAGGGCCTGCACGCCGGCAATCGCAAACGAACTCCGGTCGGGCAGCTGTTGCGGATCACCCGGGGCGCCGCGCTGCTGAGACTGGGCCAACATGAGCTATTGCTGCCGGCAGGCAGCAGCTTCTGGCTCTGCGCCGATGCCCTCGCTGCCTTCAGCCCCCTCAGCGGTTGCGAGTACGATCAGCTGAGCGTCTCTTTGCGCGTGGCTCAGCCGCAGCAGGCTGGCTGGCTGCAGGCCACGCCTCTGCTCGATGCCCTGCTCGACTCGCTTGCCCGGTGGCAACGTCCAAAAGAGTGGCAAGGGGCCTACGGTCAGCGACTGCAGGTGATCCTGGATGAGCTGCAACAGTGCGCCATCAGCCAGCAGGGTTACGGTAAGCTACAAGCCTGTTGGCAAGCGCTGGCCAATGGCCAGCCGGAGTCTCTGCAACTGTGGGCACAACAAGCCGATGTGCCGGTGGAAGGGAGTGAATTGCAACAACAGTGGCAACTGCTGCAGGCGCTCAGATTGCTCAAGGGCGGCAGCAAACCCGCGCAGGTGGCCAGCAAGCTGGGTTATGCCGATGAGGCCGCATTACAAGCGACCTGCCAGCTGTGGGGTGTTGGCGAAGATGGAGCTCAATAACCGGACACAGGTATGAATGCGCCAACTAAATTGGCTGAACGAGTCCAGTTTTTTGCCAGATGGTCGTTAACAAGGAAGGGCCATCCCCCCCGTAATCCTTTATGCTAAAGGCCTGAAGTGACTGCCAACCTTTCGACCAACAGGACATCTGCCATGACGAGCAAAGCCAATCAATCCCAGGGCATGTTGCTGTTTCACCTTTCAGCCCAGCAATCCTTTGCCATAGGCACCCTCAAGGTAAAGGAGATAGTCCCTTACACCCAGCTGACCGCCATGCCGCACTCGCATCCGACCGTGCTGGGGGCCGCCAATATGCGCGGCGCCACCATTCCGGTGATCGACATGGCGATGGCGGTGGGTTATCGCCCCATCAGCAAGGAGGAGATGCCCCACTGCTTTATCATCATCACCGATTGCCGCCGCACCCTGGTGGGCTTTCTGGTGCGAGGCATCGACAAGATCACCGAGTGCAACTGGCGCGATATCGAGTCACCTCCCGCCGCCCTCGGCCACAATGTGTTTGTGACTGGTGTCACCCGGGTCAATGACCAGCTGATCCAGCTGCTGGATGTGGAGCTGATCCTCTCCCGGGTCTATCCGGACGATCCGAGCCACCTCTATCCGGTGCTGACCGATGTGCAGCGGGAGCGGATCAAGCCGATGCGGATCCTGCTGGTTGATGACTCCTCGGTCGCCCGTCGCCAGCTGATGGCAGCCCTCGATTACATCAATATCCCTTATGAGGTCTGTACCAATGGCAAGGACGCACTGACCCTGATGCAACAACGTGCCAGCCAGCAGACCCCCATCGATATTCTGGTGAGCGATATCGAGATGCCTGGGCTCGATGGCTACGAGCTGGCCTTCGAGGTACAGAGCGACAGCAAACTGGCGGGGGCCTACATCATCCTGCACACCTCCCTCTCCAGCGAGATCAGTGTGGAGCGGGCCCATCAGGTGGGCGCCCATGAGGCGCTGACCAAGTTCGAGGCCAACGAGCTGATCCAGGCCATGTTGCGCGGTGCCGAACATCACGATCGCCTGCTGAAATAAGCCAATGACTGGCGGGAGCTGAACACCTCTCGCCCCTCTATCTTCGACCCAGACCGACGACGCCATGCTGACCGAAAGCCACTTCCACGCCCCCTGGTGGGCCCGCAATCCTCATCTGCAGACCATATTGCCCAAATGGCTGCGCCGGACTCCGGCCCGATTTGTGGCCGAGCGCTTCGAACTGACTGACGGGGATTTTGTCGATCTCGCCTGGAGCGGCGAGATCACGACAGATTCGCGACCACTGGTGGTGGTCTTTCACGGGCTGGAGGGGAGCATTCACTCCCACTATGCCAAGGGATTATTCACCCATCTGCAGCAAGAGGGCAGAGAGGCCGTGCTGATGCACTTTCGTGGCTGCAGCGGCGAGCCCAATCGCCACCTGCATGCCTATCACTCCGGCGCCATCGGTGATGCGCAGGAGCTGATTGCCGAGCTGAGCCAACGCTTCCCGGGCAAACCGCTGATCGCCATCGGCTTTTCACTGGGTGGCAATATGCTGGTCAACTTGCTGGCACGGGCCTGTCCTGCGGCATTGAAAGCGGCAGTGGTAGTCTCAGCCCCGCTGCAACTGGCCAGCTGTGCCGAACGGGTCAATCAGGGTTTCTCAAAGGTCTATCAGAACTATCTGCTGCGTACCATGCGCCGCAATTTGCTCAGCAAGATCAGCCAACAGCAGAAAGCGAGTGAACGCTGGCAGCCCCGGCAAGTGGAGCAGATTGCCACCCTGCGCGATTTTGACGAACTGGTCACCGCTCCGCTGCACGGCTTTCACAGTGCCAGCCACTACTACCAGAGCTGCTCGGGACTACCGCTGCTGGCTCAAATCCCCATCCCGACCCTTATCCTGCACGCCGCCGACGATCCCTTTATGTCACACGCGGTCATTCCCCGGCCGGATCAACTCTCGCCCACGGTGCGCTATGAGCTGAGCCAGCGCGGCGGCCATGTCGGTTTTCTGCACGGCACCCCCTGGCGGCCAAAGTTCTGGTTGGATGAGCGGATCAGTCACTGGATTGCCGAACAGACTCAGGGTGCGGTGCAGAACTGATTGCGCCCCCCAGCCTTGGCCATGTAGAGGGCCTGGTCGGCCCGCGCCAGTAGCTGCTCACCACTCTCCCCGCCTTCCAGTGTCGCGATCCCCTGACTGATGGTCACCCGACTGGCAACATCGGATGCCAGATGCTCAAGCTGCAATTCGGCCAGCCCATCCTGCAGCCGCCGCGCTACCGCAGCGGCGCTCTGCCTGTCGGCATCGGGCAGTAGCAACACAAACTCCTCGCCGCCATAACGGGCGGCCAGATCCGCCTCACTGCGCACCGAACGCATCATCAACTGCGCCACCTCCCGCAGGCAGACATCCCCCGCCTGATGGCCATAGTGATCGTTAAAGCGTTTGAAGTAGTCCACATCGATGAGGATAAGGGCAAGCGGGGCGCCGCTCGACTGACTATGGGCTTTGCAGCGTTCGAGCTCCTGACTGAAGTGGCGCCGATTGGCAAGACCAGTCAGTGGATCCTGCTTGGCCAGTGCATCGAGGCGCCGCAACAGGGCCAGATTGTCATGCTCACGCATCACGGCCAATTCAAACCAGCGATGCAGCATCCGGCGACCAACCTCCAGCGCCATTATGGTACATACCACCTCAAGCAGATAAAGCTGCGGAAAATCCACCTCCAGCCACCACAAACGCGCAACGCCAAATAGCAACGGTACACTGAGATAGGCATACAACACGCGTCGGTCGGGATAAAACGCGATCAGCGCAGCCAGTAAATTGAGGCGCATGATCCCGTTGGCATAACTTGCCCCTCCTCGCAGCTCAACTTCACCAATGGTGAAGATATGCAGCGTCCAGACGCCCCCCCAGACCAGCATTACGACCAATGCGCACCATAGCCAGACTCGATCCTGCAGATGATTGCAGAGCAGGGCTGCAACCGGCAGCAGCAGCAGCACGACCATGACAAAGCCCAGCTCACTCTGAAAGCGCCATGGCAGAGTACCGTCACTGGCCAGGCCTGCCTGGCTGTAGACCTGGTAGCGTATCGCCAGAAACAGCACAACCAGCCAGTTCAGCAACCAGAACCAGACCATGCCGCGACTGATGGCCTGGCGACGAGCAAGATCCATGTGAGCCGATATCGTTGAGGGGGCCCGGCGTTGCTCTTCAGACAACATGTCTCACACTCCACGAAACGCGTAAAAAGAGGTTGCACTCATTTTATTGCGCACAACAATAGCTGACGGTTATACCCTTTTGCATCGAGATCCCTTCATGATAATCCCCTGGCAAGCGTTGGATGCCGATACCCTGACCAACCTGATCGAACAGTTTGTGCTGCAAGAAGGCACCGAATATGGCGAACATGATGTTTCGCTTGAAGCCAAAGTCGCTATGGTAAGGACTCAATTACAGCAAGGCATCGCCGTGATCGTCTATAGCGAGTTGCATGAATCGGTCAATATTGTGCCACGCGATCGTTTCAACGAGCCGTCTTGACCATCTCGGGTTCACGCCCGTATAACGAAACTCCCAAGGAAGAGAGCATTCTATGTCGGCCAAGCATCCCATTATCGCCGTCACCGGGTCGTCCGGTGCCGGTACCTCTACCTCCACCATCGCCTTTCGATCCATGTTCCACCAATTGGGTTATCAGGCAGCCGTGGTGGAAGGTGACAGTTTTCACCGCTACACCCGCCCCGAGATGGATGTGGCAATCCGCAAGGCGCGTGAACAAGGACGCCACATCAGCTATTTTGGCCCCGAGGCCAATGACTTCGGCTTGCTGGAGAGCTTTTTTCAGGGCTATGGCCAGGATGGCACCGGCCAGTATCGCCGCTATCTGCACAGCTTTGACGAGGCGGTCCCCTTCAACCAGATGCCCGGCACCTTCACCCCCTGGCAGCATCTGCCGAGCGACACTGACCTGCTGTTTTATGAAGGGCTGCACGGTGGTGTGGTCACTGAGGATCACAACGTAGCCCGCCACGTGGACTTTCTCATCGGCGTGGTGCCCATCGTCAACCTGGAGTGGATCCAGAAGCTGATCCGCGATACCTCGGAGCGCGGCCACTCCCGTGAGGCCGTAACCGACTCCATAGTCCGCTCCATGGATGATTACATCAACTTCATCACCCCGCAGTTCTCGCGCACCCATATCAACTTCCAACGGGTGCCGACAGTGGACACCTCCAATCCCTTCAGTGCCAAGGTGATCCCGAGTCTGGACGAGAGTATGCTGGTGATCCGGTTTCGCGGCATAAAACAGGTCGATTTTCCCTATCTGTTGTCGATGATCGACGGCTCATTCATGTCACGAATGAATACCATCGTCGTGCCGGGTGGCAAGATGGGGTTTGCCATGGAGTTGATCCTTAAGCCACTCATCCAGCAACTACTTGAAACCGGCAAGATCACTTAAGCCAAGGAGTTCACAATGCGGTTAGCGTTTATCTCTGTGGTATTGGCCGCCCTGCTTGGCGGCTGCAGCAGCGGGCCGACGGCCCCCACGCTGGAGTCCGGCACCATGCTGGTTCGTCCGATTGGCAACTGGACCTATGGCGCAACCCCGCGCTACGCCCTGGCCGAGCAGTATCAATTCGCCGGTGAGCTGGCGGAAGGGTGGCTGGAGCCGATGCAGCAGGCGGTGAGCCGGGAGCTCAATGGCAAGGGGTGGCAGAGTGCGCCGCTCGACGAGGCGGATCTGTGGGTCGCCATAGGCGTCGCGGGCGGCAAGGATATGAGCGATGGCGAGATTTTCGCCCGCCTCGGCATGACGCCCGGGGTCTATGCCTCGGCCAACCAGCGCAAAGGCTCGCTGGCCATAGTGCTGCTCGATCGCAAAACCCAGAAAGCAGTCTGGAGCAGCATCATCCAGCTGACCAGCGATGTAAGCATTGCTGATAGCCAACGTCAGGCGCTCAGCCAGCAGCTCGCTGCCGAACTGCTTCATAGCGTCCCGACCAATTAACAGTTAATGCTGGCTTATTGAAAAGGGATGGATAGAAAAACGGCTTGCCTCCCGGCAAGCCGTTTTTTGTGGTCTCACAGTTTTGTCCCAGTCTGGTCTTGGCCAGACTGGGACACGAAGCTGCACGCCTTCAGATATCTGTGGACACTTATTTGAGCGTACAGGTCAGCAGCGTAACCCCTTTCTGGGTGAGGAGCGCCTGTTTCTCCTGATTCCAGAAGGTGGTCAGGCCGTCAGAATATTTGGCGCCAGACTCTGACTCCACACGCGCCAGTTTGTGGTAAACCCCGGCATAGGGGAACTGCACCATGTCAGCCTGGGCATCATAGGTAATGGCCAGCATCTCTTCGCCACACTGGTATTGGCTGTATTGATACTGGGTAGGTTGCGGGCTGCTGCACGCCGCCAGACCCAACAGGGGAAGCAGAGCGATCAATTTTTTCATTGCACTTTCCTTATGTGATGGCCTTATGTAATGGCCTTGTGCAGAGGCCTCATGTGACGGCCTTATGCCAGGGTACCAACGAAACAATCGTCAGTTATCAAGCTTCAACAATTTGATAACTATGGGTAATTTGTACCGCTTTTTCCAACATCAGGGAAACAGAACAGTATTTTTCCATCGACAGATCGACCGCTCTGGCCACCTGTTTCTCTGCCAATCCCTTGCCTGTCACCACGAAGTGCAGATTAATCTTCTCGAAAACCCGGGGCACGCTATCAACCCGTTCGCCACTGACCTCGACATGACAAGCGGTCACCGACTGGCGCGCTTTTTCTAGGATGGAGACCACATCAATAGAGCTGCAGCCACCGACCGCCAGCAGGATCATCTCCATCGGGCTGGCCCCCTCACCGGGGTTGGCTCCATCCAGGATCACCTTGTGACCGGATTCACTCTCACCCACAAACTTCATCCCTTCCACCCAGCTGACCTTGGCTTTCATCTCGCACTCTCTCCTGTTAATCGTGATGATGGATCCCTAGCATAACCCAGTCGCTTATCTCTGCCGAACAGGGGGAGTTGGGATGGAAATAGATCAAAATCAACATCTCCGACCTCTATCTTCCCTAGAATGGCCGAAGCAGCGCAGCAGGCATTACCCAAAGGGCTCTTGCAAAAGGGCGCAAAGCCTTGTCAGCACAGACAAAGGCTCTTATCCTACTGCGACTAATACAAGGAATGGCAAGATTGGCAGCTTGCCCGGACGCACAAGTCCATAAAAAGACACTACAGAGGAATTCTCATGGTTATTGGCAAACCGCAAAGCGATCCCACCCTGGAATGGTTCTTGTCGCACTGCCACATTCATAAGTATCCCGCGAAGAGCACCCTGATCCATGCGGGTGAAAAAGCGGAGACCCTCTACTACATCGTCAAGGGCACTGTGGCCGTCTTGATCAAGGACGATGAGGGCAAAGAGATGATCCTCTCCTATCTGAACCAGGGTGACTTCCTGGGCGAGATGGGGATGTTCGAGGAGAACGAGAATCCCGAGCGTTCCGCCTGGGTTCGCGCCAAAGGCTCTTGCGAAGTGGCAGAGATCTCTTACAAGAAGTTCCGCCAGCTGATCCAGGTCAACCCGGACATTCTGATGCGTCTCTCTGGCCAGATGGCCAAGCGCCTGCAGCACACCAGCCAGAAAGTGGGTAACCTCGCCTTCCTGGATGTGACCGGCCGGATCGCCCAGACTCTGCTCAACCTGGCCAAGCAGCCAGATGCCATGACCCACCCGGATGGCATGCAGATCAAGATAACCCGTCAGGAGATCGGCCAGATCGTCGGCTGTTCCCGTGAAACCGTGGGCCGCATCCTCAAGATGCTGGAAGAGCAGGAGCTCATCTCCGCTCACGGCAAGACCATTGTGGTATTTGGTACTCGCTGATGCCCCATCAACAGGCCTAACTGAGGCCTTGGGATAAAAAAGGCTGCTACGGCAGCCTTTTTCGATCCTCTCCCCTATAATCCCGAACGCCCTTCACTGTTCCGGCATTCGCCCAGAGAGTTACTATGCATCTTCAATGTCCCCGCTGCCGCAGTCCGCTCCATCTTCATGAAGCCTCCCAGGGGCGCTATTGCGACAACAAGCATCACTTCGATCCGGCACCGGAAGGTTATCTGGACCTCATCCCCGGCAAGAAAAACCCCAAAGACAGCGACAGCCGCGCCCTGATGCGCGCCAAGCACCATTTCCTGGAAGCCGGCAACCAACTGCCGCTGGTCGAGGCCATGGCCGCCCTGCTCTCTCCCCTTGCCCCGCAAGAGCTGGTTCATCTGGGATGTGGTGAAGGCTACTACTGCCGCGCGCTGGCAGAGCGCCTGCCCGGCTGGCAGTTTGCTGGGGTTGATATCGCCAAGAACACCATTTTTGCCGCCAAAAAAGCGCAGCCGGACGGCCAGTTTGTCATTGCCGATCCCGCTCGCGCGCCGTTGCAACCGGGCTCTGCTCAGGTGCTGCTGGTCAACGATCTCAAGGTCAAGACCGAACAGCTGGTCAGCTGGCTGGCCCCCGGTGGCTATCTGCTCTATCTGCAGCCAGGCCCGCGTCATCAGTGGCAACTGCGGGTCAGCCTCAATCCGGTGAGTATGGAACACCCTTTAAGCTGGCCCTCGCTTGCCGGTCTCCGACTGGTAAGCCAGGAGCGCTGCCAGTCCCCTATCTCTATGGATCAGACCATGCGCGCCTTTATTCTGGAGACAAGCCGTCTCGGCTGGCGCGCCAACGGCGAACAGCGCCATGCCTTTATCCAGCAAGGCCCGGCACAGCTGGAACAGGATTTGCTGATGACACTGTGGCAAAAAGCAAGCTGACCGCCAGACAGGAGCACGGCAAGTGCTCCTGTCCCATTTTCCTCCCGCCACTCTTCTCCCCCTTCGTGATACGCCTCACAACTTGAGTCATCGACCTTATTGGTCAGGCCAGTTTTAATGTCAAAACAGCCAATAGAGAATAATTCATTGAATTTAATCTCTTTTTAACCTGTCAAAAAACGTCATATCCAGTATCAACAGCGCCCTTCAGCACCAAATTAAACGACGACAGATTCAGGCCCAGTCAAGGTTCAAGCGCCTACCGTGTGGCTATCGGACCCTTTCCGATTTCCATAGAACCGACCACAGGTTCGGAAGTGTTTACATCAGAGGAAATAAGGATATGAAAAAGTCTGCACTGACTATGGCCATCTCCAGCTTGCTGCTGGCCAGTGGCGCCCACGCTGCTACCGTTTACAACCAGAACGACACCAAGCTGGATATCGGTGGCCGTGCCCAGGGTGCCTACTACGGCACTGACAACAACAGCGCCGAAGGAGATCAGAGCTACTTCCGTCTGCACGTTGCTGGCGAGACCAAGATCGCTCCCGAGATGAAGGCATTCGGCTTTGCCGAATACAACCTGCCGACCTCCGGTTCTGACAACGATGAACTGCGTTACGCCTATGCCGGCATCCAGCACGATCGCTTCGGTGCCTTCAGTTATGGCCGTCAGGATGGTCTGTTCACCAAGGCCGTAAACAACTATACCGACGTACTGCCCGAATGGGGTGGTGATGGCCTGGGCAAAGATACCGAAGTATTCGGTACCGGCCGTACCAACGGTCTGGCTCAGTACATCTTCAACTACGAAGGTCTGACTCTGGGTGCCCAGTTCACTGGTAACAATAACCCGCAAAATGCTGGCCGCAGCGCCATTGCCGAGTCCTTCAACGGTAACCTCTACAACGGTGAGAGCTGGAACAGCACTGGTTCCAAAGAGGGCTTTGCCTTCTCTGCCAACTATGACTTCGATATGGGTCTGAGCCTGGGCGCTGCATACAACCAGGCTGGCAAAACTGCCGAACAGGCCCGCTACGCAGCCTTCGGCGGCGAGAAAGATGCCAAGCTGATGGGCTTCGGTGCCAAATATGCTGCAGGCGACCTCTATCTGGCGGCAACCTATTCCCACGGTGAGAACCACCTGTTCGTCAACAACGGCTACGCCGAGAAGATGGATGGTTACGAAGCCGTTGCCCAGTACACCATCGGCAAGTTCAAGCCTTCTCTGGCTTACCTGCGCACTGACGTCAAAGATACTGCCCACGGCATTGACGACACCTACACCGAGTACGTATCCATCGGTGCCTGGTACAACTTTACCGAGAACTTCAACGCCTACGTTGACTACAAGCTGAACCTGCTTGACTCTGTTGATGGCAAGTCCACCAACTCTCTGGGCAAGAACACCGACGACGTTGTTGCTGTCGCCCTGCAGTACAACTTCTAAAAGGTTGACTGTCGGTTATACCCTGTGAAACCAATGTCTACTGTTTGAATTTCTTCCGGCCGCTCTGCGGCCGGTTTTTTATTGCGCGTTTTCAGCACCTTGCATATAACTATCGAGCGGATAGCTGTAATTTCAGCCCGTTGGACAAGCAAGGATGCGCAAAGAGGGGAGCAGGGATGACAGAGTTACTCGGAAAACGGTGGGGGCCACTGTGGCCAGTGTTACTGTTGCTGGTGAGCATCGGCTGGAGCGGGAATAGCGCCGCCAGTAGTGAGCGCAACCTCTATCAGCAGCTTGGGCTGGCCGGCAAACTCGACAGACAAACCTTTCAAAAAGCCCTTGTCAGCTATCAAAGCGTACGCAGCAAGCAAAAATCCATCCTGACCATCATTGATTACAGCAAGCCTTCGACTCAGCGCAGGCTGTTCGTCATCGACATGAAACGTCACAAACTGCTTTATCACACCTGGGTCAGTCATGGCCGCAACTCTGGTGAACTGGCCGCAGAGCGCTTTTCCAACCAGCTCAACTCCCGACAAAGCTCCCTCGGTGTCTATCGTACCGCAGAAACCTACTTGGGCAAGCATGGCTACTCCCTGCGGCTGGATGGGCTCAGCCCCGGCAAAAACTGCAATGCCCGCAAACGTGCCATCGTGGTGCATGGCGCCGCCTATGCCAGCCCAAACCATCTCCGCAAATATGACAAACTGGGCCGCAGCTGGGGCTGCCCCGCCCTGCCAAAGGAACAAGCCAGGGCCATCATAGATACCATAAAAGGGGGCAGTGTCATCTACGCCCACGGCTAGCAACGACACCATAAAATACAAGGCCAGCAATCGCTGGCCTTGTTTGTCACGCTCTCACACTAAACGGGACGAGTTATTGGCGCACCACCAGGACCGGGCACGGAGCATGACGCACCACGGATTCGGCAACGCTGCCTACCAGCAGATGGCTGATGCCGGAGCGGCCATGACTCCCCATAACGATCAGTTCAACCTCGTCTTCCTTGGCCTGGATAATGATTTCATCCGCCGCCCTGCCAAAGCGAATATCAAACGTTGCCGGGATAGGCAGGGTTGCAATCAGCTCTTTGAGTTGGGCTCTGGCCTGACGCTCCATTTCGTGAGTGATCTCAACGGCTGTCATATGAAGAATTTTGTAACTGTCAAAGCCGTGCAGTTGGTCTACGACATGGATCAGCTTGAGCTGGGCCTCATGGCTCTGCGCCATGAAGACGGCATAGTCGAGTACCGCACGGGACATTTGGGAAAAATCGACAGGACAAAGCAGAGTTTTGATCGATGGCATAATGCAGTCTCCTCTACTGATTGGGGTACTATTGAATCTTGAGATCATCATAACCATCAGATTGAAAATAACTCTCGACCCTGTCGCAAAATGAACATCAGGGATTTTTTCTGTACGCCGTCGCCATCAATGCCATGGTATAAAGTAGGGTATCAGTGTTTTTCCCTCTGCCCCAACGAGGCCAGCTCTGACCATGCTACGCATCTGTCTGTTGCTCTATTGTCTGTTCACTGCGGCGAATTGCCGGGCAGAGTCTATTGACGTTTATTGCGATGATTGGCCCGGTTTTTGTCAAAAGGATGGCAAAGGCCTCTATCTGGATCTGGTGCGAGCCATCTACCAGCCTCACGGCTATCAGGTAACCCCCCATATTGTGCCCTATAAGCGCGCTCTCGCTGTCATTGCAAAAAAAGGGGGAGATATCGCCATGGGGGTATATCGCGATGAAGTCTCCGGCGTCCAGCAATCTCGCTATCCGGCATCAGCGGATGACCTGACCGTGTTCATGCTCAAGAAATGGCAACCCCAGTGGCAAGGGGAGAAAAGTCTGGAAGGGCAAACCGTGATATGGCGGCGGGGATGGGCATTCGACAAGTACATTGCGGTCACCATGCAGTGGCATGAAATTGACAGCGATGAGCTGGCTCTGCAACTGCTTGGTAAAGAGCGATATCGCTATTACCTCACTGCCGGCGTGCTCTATGTGGATGAGGCTATCCCTCCCGAGCTGCATCGCGTCTTCCTGCGCTGGATCCCGACCTATCCCATTTTTGCCGCTACCCAGCAAGGCAACCGGATGTTACAGCTCTGGGATAAGGGAATGGTTGAGTTGATCCGCAGCGGGGGTCTGGCAGAGATCTATAAGCACTATCAGCTCTATGACTACTATCAGGGTTTTATCGAAGAACTGGAACAGAAAGTGGCTGCCAGCCCTGCAGACTGAATGATAACGTTGCGCTAATTACTCTCCCCTCATTCCCTTGGCCAAGCGGTCATAGAGGATCACATTGACCGAGGCAGCCAGATTCATGCAGCCTTGAGTCGGCACATAAACCACATCTTTCACCGCGCCATAGAGGGCAGGATCGAGCGTGCCATCCTCCGGTCCGAAGATATAGAAGGCACGCTCCGGATGAACATAGTCTGGGAGTGGCGTAGCGCCGTCGATCAGATCGACCACCACGGGCACGCATCCCTGCGGGATAAACGCCATCAGATCATCCACCCCGAGCAGCGGGATCTTCTCCACCATCTGCTTGGTATCAGTGGCAAAGCGGCGCGCCAGCTCGAAACGGTTGCCGGTGTAGTAGACCTCGTCCACCCCGTAACAACCCGCAGCCCGCATCACAGAGCCGACATTTTCCGGAGACTTGGGATTGACCAGCCCCACGCAGCAGAATGCACTCTTTTCCATCATCTCTCCTCATCTTGCGGCGGCCATTATAAGCCGTTGCAAGGCCACCGACCCGTTAAAAGTCCCCTCCCCGGCTAAACCGCTTGCCAACCCAGCTTTGAATGTCGATTTTTTGTGCGCAAGCCGACAAATTTTGTACAAGTAGATAGCCAACAAACGTTTCCCAGCAATAATGGACAAACGTTTGTAAATGGATGTTTGTCTATGACTGAGCGTGAACAAGAGATCCTCGCCCTGCTGCGTCAGGATCCCATGATTGCCCAGCAGGAGCTGGCCGATCGCCTTGGCATCAGCCGCTCCGCGCTGGCCAGCCACATCTCAAGCCTGATCCGGCAGGGATATGTGCAAGGCAGAGGTTATGTACTGCGAGAGGGCCCCTACGTAGTGGTGATCGGCGGTGCCAATATGGATATTTGCGGCACCAGCCACGACAACCTGCTGCTCGGCGACTCCAACCCGGGCAAGGTGCGCACCTCGGCCGGTGGTGTCGGCCGCAATATCGCCGAGAATCTGGCGCGGCTCGGCAGTGATACCCGGCTGCTGACTGCAGTCGGCAACGACCAGTATGGTCATCATCTGCTGGAGGTAAGCCAGCGGGCCGGCGTCGATGTGCGCCAGACTCTGGTGCTCGATGGCCACACCACCTCCTGTTATCTCAGCCTGCATGATGGCAGCGGCGAAATGAGCTGCGCCATCAACGACATGGCCATCATAGAGCAGCTCACTCCTGCCCGCCTGACCCCACTCGGTGGCTTTCTCGGCGGTGCCCGGCTCTGGGTGCTCGATACCAATCTGGCCATCCACACCCTCGACTGGCTGTTTGAACGGCAAGGTGATCACGCCATCTTTGTCGATACCGTTTCGGTGGCCAAGGTGGAGAAGATCCGCCCCTGGCTCGGCAAGATCCACACCCTCAAACCCAATCGCAGCGAAGCCGAGCAGCTGTGCGGCATGACCATCGCCGGGCCCGAAACCTGGCCCATGGTGGCCGCCTGGTTCCACCGCGCCGGGGTCAAGCGGCTGTTCCTCAGTCTGGGTGAACAGGGGATCTTCTACAGCGATGGCGAGCAGCAGGGCCACCTGCCGGTGCTGGGCAGTCCGGTACTCAACGTCACCGGCGGCGGGGATGCCTTTATGGCTGGCCTCTCCCACGCCTGGCTGCAACAGCTCGACATTGCCCAGACCACCCGCTTTGCCCTGGGCTGTGCCGCCCTCACCGTCAATTGTTCCGATACCGTTTTTTCCGGTCTGAGCAAGACCGCCGTTGACCGCATACTGGAGGAGTACTCATGCTGAACGCTTACCTCGATATCCAACCGGAAGTCGCTGCCGCGCTGGCTGTCGGCAAACCGGTGGTCGCCCTCGAATCCACCATCATCTCCCATGGCATGCCCTATCCGCAGAACGTGGAGACGGCCCGTCAGGTGGAGCAGGTGGTGCGCGATAACGGCGCCATTCCGGCGACCATCGCTATTCTCGACGGCCGCCTCAAGGTGGGTCTGGATGCCGGTGCGCTGGAAGCGCTCGGCCGGGCAGGCCACAGCGTGACCAAGTGCAGCCGCCGCGATATTCCATTTGTGCTGGCACGCAAGGGGATGGGGGCTACCACGGTCGCCTCCACCATGATCATCGCCGCCATGGCGGGGATCCGGGTCTTTGCCACCGGTGGTATCGGCGGGGTACATCGCGGCGCGCAGGAGACCTTCGATATCTCAGCCGATCTGCAGGAGCTGGCACAAACGCCGGTGGCCGTAGTTTGTGCCGGTGCCAAGTCGATCCTCGATATCGGCCTGACCCTGGAGTATCTGGAGACTCAGGGCGTGCCGGTGATCGGCTATCAAACCGAGGGGCTGCCCGCCTTCTACACCCGCGAGAGCGGCTTCAAGGTCGATTATCGCCTCGATACCCCGGCGGCCATCGCCGAGGCGCTGCGCCTCAAGTGGGAGCTGGGACTGGCGGGCGGCGCCGTGGTGGCCAACCCCATCCCGACCGCACACGCCATGCCGAAAGCTGATATCGACGCAGCCATTGCCCAAGCACTGCGTGAAGCGGATGAGCAGGGGATCAAGGGCAAGGCGTCAACCCCCTTCCTGCTGGCCCGCGTCTGCGAGCTGACCGGCGGCAACTCACTGACGGCCAACATTCAGCTGGTACTGAACAACGCGGCGCTTGGCGCCCGCATCGCCGCCGCGCTTTAATTGCACACCGATACCTCGCCATGTAAAAGAGGGCCTCGCGGCCCTCTTTGTTGTTTTTGTCCCGTCCTGAATATGGTTTACACCTTTCCCCCCAATAAATGGAGAACCCGATGGGACAAGGTGTGAAACGGACA
>NZ_JAAKUB010000038.1:0-25671 GCF_049174935.1 Aeromonas sp. 600886
CGATGCGGTACATAGAGGGTTCTGAGTAGAAAAATGCTAGTTGAAAATGTGTAAACCTATTTCAGGACTAGACATTTACTCGGAGCGCAATCACGCCAGCAGGTAGTCAAGCACCAGACCGGCAAACACCAGCGCCCCCACATAGTTGTTGTTGAGAAACGCCTGGAAGCAGGCTTCCCGCTGCCGCTCGCGAATGAGCCGCTGCTGATAGACAAACAGCACCGCCGCTCCCAGCAATCCCCAGTAATACCAACCCCCCAGCGTCATCAGCTGCCCGACCGCCAGCAACAGCAGCAGCGTCGAGAGTTGCAATGCGCCGATGATCCGTTTGTCGTAACGACCAAACAGGATGGCGCTGGATTTGAGGCCGATCTTGAGGTCGTCATCCCGATCCACCATGGCGTACTGGGTGTCGTAAGCCACGGTCCAGAGCAGGTTGGCGAAGAAGAGCAGCCAGGCCACCAGCGGCAGGGCATCCGCCTGGGCCGCATAGGCCATCGGGATCGACCAGGAGAAGGCCATCCCGAGCACCAGCTGGGGATTGGAGATAAAGCGCTTCATGAAGGGGTAGCTCACTGCCAGCAGCAGGGCGACAAACGACAGGCCGATGGTGAGCGGATTCATGGTCAGCACCAGACCAAACGAAATAAGCGCCAGCACGAAGAAGAGCGCCAACACCTCCCACGGCTTGACTCTGCCCGTGGGCAAGGGGCGACCAGCGGTGCGTTTGACATGGCCGTCGAAGTTGCGATCCGCATAGTCGTTGATCACGCACCCTGCC
Organism: Aeromonas sp. 600886; assembly: GCF_049174935.1. Taxonomy (NCBI): domain Bacteria; kingdom Pseudomonadati; phylum Pseudomonadota; class Gammaproteobacteria; order Aeromonadales; family Aeromonadaceae; genus Aeromonas; species Aeromonas sp. 600886. Next base: position 782 of record NZ_JAAKUB010000038.1, read on the forward strand.
GAGCGCATCAGAAAGACCCCGACCACAAACACGGTCAGCACCCAGAGATTGGGCAGGCCACCAGCGGCCAGCCAGAGCGCCCACAGGGTTGGCCACAGCAGCAGCAGAGTGCCTATGGGTTTGTCGACGCGGGCCAACTGCATATAGGCAAGTCCCCGCTCCTTGGTTAACAGATTCACTCCAGCTCCTTGTCACAGACGAGAGAGGGCAGAAACAGCTCGTGCACCAGCAGTGGCCACTGCCCCAGAAACAGACGGGAACGACGCCCCCAGACAGTGGCGGCCGGGCAACGGGGATTGGCGGCAATATCGAAACGGGCCAACTGCAGGTGATCGCGGCGGGCAGGCTCATGGCCAAATACCCGCTCACCCAGCGGCTGCTCGCCAAGCTCGGCAATGCCGCTCCCTTGCAGTGCGTCATCGGCAAACAGGGTCCAGCCCAGCACGGCGGGCCCACGGTCCCCGTGCAGGATCACCTCGCGGCAGGTACCGGCCGGCGAGGCCGAATCCACCAGCCACTGCTCATCGGCAGTAAGGGCGACCGGGTGATTGCCCAGCCACTCCACCGAAAAGTGGCGATTGTGCTGACGCAGCCGCCGGGTCATGGAGCCGGGCTCCAGCAGCCAGGGGCGCAAGCTGGCGGGCAATTCGCAACATTCGGGGGCCAGCCACCCGCTTAACGGCGTGAGGGGAACAGTCAACTCGGACTTCACAGCTTCACCATCCAGAGATTTCCGTGTTCAGGTTAAAATCCGGTTTATTATCCGTAAATCAATAGCGAAATGTAAGAACATCCGTGCTTGACGGCCCCGATGGCAACATCAAAAATGGGTTATCTCTTGCTGATGAGCCATCTATATGAAGATCTTCAAAATTCTGCTGGTGTTGTTACTGAGCTGTGGTGCGCTGCATGTACAAGCCTCATCCGAAGAAGAGCCGCCCGCAGAGGGAGAAGAAGCAGCCGCAGCCGCCAAGCCGGGCTTTTCCTACCACGCGCTCGACCCCGACATCATCACCAACTACCTGAGCAACGGCAAAACCCTCGGTTATGTCCGAGTCACGGTGGAGCTAATGGCGGAAAACGAAGCCGACCTCAAGCTGCTGGAGCAGCATGACCCGCTGATCCGAGATACCATCATTCGTTTGATGGGCAGCAAGAGCGCCGAGCAGATCAAATCCCTGGTCAGCCGTGAAGAGTTGCGCAAGGAGTGCGAAACCAAGGTCAACGAACTGCTAGTCAAAGAGACTGGCAAGAAAGCGGTGCGCGAGCTCATCTTCACCAAGTTCCTTTACCAGTAATCCCTCCCGAAACAATCGCTTATTGGCATAACGGCCAATAAGCGAGCTTTACCGATTCACTCGAAATGAAAATCGATTACAATACGGCCGTCGAGTCTTAGAGGTAGTCGTTATGGGCAGCAAGACCCTGTGTGAGTGGCGTCGCCACGAGATCCCCACTGATCTCAAAGCGTTGCGCAAAATTGTTCGCAAGCCGAAATTCGTCTGCGGCAAGTGCGCCCGCAGCGCCAATGACAAGGGTTACCTCTGCCAGCCACTCCGCTTGAAAGAGGAGTAACCCCTCACGGTCAGTGCACTATTGATCGGTCCAACCCTGTCGTCCCTGCTCGAACAGCCTGCGCGCCTGGATATCATTCGGGCAGACACCGCGATACTCCTCGCCTGAGCGGCCAGCCAGATAGAGATGCTCGGGGCGGCAATACCATGCCAATCCCTTCTGATGTCCCTGCTTCCACAGTTCGGCATCCACCTTCTTGCCACACTGGCCCTGATGGAACTCAACCCGTTCGGTGGTGAAGCCCAGCTTGCCGTCAGCCTCCCCCACTTCGCTCCACACCTTCTCGCAAGGGTCATCGTTGGAGACACAGCCCCCCAGCAGGGCCGCCAGCAATATGATGGAAAGTCGCATAGTCATCCTTGAGTGTCGTTTGAGCTGTTCATTCTTGACCAGCCAGGGGATGACCACAAGCAACTTGCATCCACCCTGTGAGCGCACCAAAAAAATCAGGCGGGCCCAAAGCCCGCCTGTTCGTTCAATGCCGTCGTTCACTGGTCATCGAAAGTGTCATCATCCTGCCAGCTTTCATCTTCCCACTGATCCAGCTCTTCTTCCCAGGAATCCGGCTCCCAATCATCATCAGAGGAGTCGTAATCCGGCTTGTGTCCACCCATCTTCACTCTCCTTGGATAGTTCACCCGCACTCCAATTTTATCCGGAATTGTCGGGCTCGCCAGTCAGAGAGAGTTCAAAGTTTGACCAAGGTGCGACCGGCGATCTGGCCTTGCGTGATGGCCTCGGCGGCCTCCACTACCTGCTCCAGCCCAATCTCGGTAACCGCCTGCTCAAAGAAGCTGGCAGGAAGATCCCGTGCCAGTCGCTGCCACGCCAGTTGACGACGCTCAAACGGGCACATCACCGAATCGACCCCCTGCAACCGCACGTTGCGCAGGATGAAGGGCATCACACTGGTCGGCAGATCAAAGCCGCCCGCCAACCCGCAGGCCGCCACAGCGCCGCCATAGTTCATCTGAGCCAGCAGCTTGGCCAGCACCTGACTGCCGACGGTATCGATGGCACCGGCCCACAGCTGCTTCTCCAGCGGTTTGGCAGGCACCAGCAGCTCGCTGCGCGGCACGATGCGGCTGGCACCCAACGCAGTGAGCATGGCGCCCTGCTCTTCGGGACGACCGGTCAGCGCCGCCACCTGATAGCCAAGGGCTGCCAGCAGGGCGACCGAGGTGGCCCCCACACCGCCTGCCGCGCCGGTGACCAGCACCTCGCCACTTGCGGGAGTAATACCCGCCTCTTCCAGTGCCAGCACGCAGAGCATGGCGGTGAGACCGGCTGTACCGATGCACATGGCCTGGCGCTCATCCAGCCCGGCGGGCAACGGCACCAGCCAGTCCCCCTTGACCCGCGCCTGTTCGGCCATGCCGCCCCAGTGGCCTTCACCCACGCCCCAACCGGTCAGCACCACCTTGTCGCCGGGCTGATAGCGGCTGTCGGCAGACTCGAGCACGGTACCGGCGAAGTCGATGCCAGGGACCAGTGGCCACTGGCGCACTATCTTGCCCTTACCGGTGATGGCCAGCCCATCCTTGTAGTTGATGGAGCTGTAGGCAACGGCCACCCGAACCTCACCTTCCGGCAACTGGCTCTCGGTCAGTCGGGTCAGGGTTGGAACAGTCTTGCCGTCTTGGTTTTCCAGTAACAGAGCCTTGAACATGGTTGCCTCTTTGATGACGTGTGAAACGGGGAGCAGCTGCTTTGGCGCTTTTGCAGTTGAAAATCGAGAGCCAGTACGATGCTCGTTATGGGTTCAGTCGTTCTCCAGTGCGGTCAGGCAGTGCGAGAGGGTACGCGCCAGCGCCCCCTGATTGCGCAGCACCACGGCGCGGGCCTGCTCCCCCATCTCGCGGCGGGCGTTGCCGTCGGCAAATAGCTGGCTAACCCGCTCGCCCAGCTCGGCGGCATCGGCCACGATGGCGGCGCCCCCCTGAGCCACCAGCTGGCGGGTGATGTCGCTGAAGTTGAAGTAGGCGGGGCCAGTCAGGCAAGGCTTGCCGAGAGCCGCCGGCTCCAGCAGGTTGTGACCGCCGATCTTCACCAGACTGCCGCCAACGAAGGCCACATCGGCCGCCGCCAGCATCAGCGGCAGCTCGCCCATGGTATCGCCGAGATAGACCTTATCCCCGGCACTCACCGCAGCACCATCAGTGCGCCGCACGCAGCCATAAGGGGCGCACAGCTCGGCCACCCGATCGAACCGCTCGGGGTGGCGCGGCACCAGAATGAGCAGCGCGTCGGGATGGCGTTTGAGCAGCAGATCGAAGGCGGCCAGCACCTGCTCATCCTCACCCAGATGGGTACTGGCGGCGATCCAGACCGGCCGCTCGGCGCCCAGCTGCTGGCGCAGGGCGCGCCCCTTGGTCTGCACCTCGTCACCAAACTGGATGTCGAACTTGATGGAGCCGGTCACCGCCAGCCGCGAACGATCGATGCCGAGGCGGGCGAAGCGGTCGGCGTCATCCTGATGCTGACAGAGCAGATGGGTCAGCGGCCGGCTCAGGGCGTCGAAGGCGCCGTGGAAACGGGCATAACGCTGGCAGGAGCGCTCGGAGAGGCGGGCGTTGATGATGGTCACCGGCAGGTGGCGCGCCTCGCAGGCGGCCAGCCAGTTCGGCCACAGCTCGGTCTCCATCACCCAGAGCGCGCGCGGCTTGAAGGTGTCGAGAAAGGCCGCAATGGCCCAGGGGTAGTCAAGCGGCGCGTAGCGATGGATCACCAGATCCCCCAGCCTGGCAGCCTGATCGGCGCCGGTGCGGGTGGTGGTGGTGAGCAGGATCGGCAGATCGGGCCGCTCCGCCTTGAGGGCACGAATGAGCGGCGTGATGGCCAGCGTCTCCCCCACGCTCACCGCATGGATCCAGAGCGGCGCCTCCTGTCCGGTGGCGGGCAGCCGCCCGAGATGCTCGGCCCAGCGCTTGCCAAAGCCGGGCTTGCCTTTCTTCGGCTTGTAGAGCGCCAGCAGCGCCAGCGGCAATCCCAGATGGATCAGCAGGTTGTAGAGCAGACGGTAGGGCATCTTACTGACTCTGCTCCAGCTTCTTGCAGGCATCGACCACCTGCTCCGGCGCTAGGTCGATCAGGCACTTGAGATGGCCGAACTTGCAGGTGCGCTTGAAGCAGGGGCGACACTCGATGTCGGTGTGAACGATCTCGACCCGATCCGCCAGCGGCGGGGTGTAGAGCGGCGAAGTGGAGCCATAGACGCCCACCAGCGGCCGGTTGAGGGCAGCGGCGATGTGCATCAGGCCGGAGTCGTTAGAGATGACCCGGCTGGCCAGCGCCATCAGATCGATCGCCTCGTGCAGGCTGGTCTTGCCCGCCAGCACGTGGCAGTTGGGGCGAGTCAGCAGGTTGACCCGATCCCGGATGGTATTGGCTACCGGTACATCCTTGTTGGAGCCGAAGATCCACACCTGCCACCCTTCGTCCAGATGCTGCTGGGCCACCACGGCGTAGTGCCCCTCCGGCCAGCGCTTGGCCGGGCCAAACTCGGCACCGGGGCAGAGCACAAGCACCGGGCGGGCGCGATCCAGCCCCAGTCGCTCCAGCGCCTTGCTCTGGTTGACCAGATCGACGTGCAGAGAGGGGTGCGGAATGGTCGGAATATCGGCCCGGCTCTTCATCTGCGCCTTGGGATAAGCGAGCGCCAGATAGCCCTCCACCATCAGCGGGAAGGCGGATTTGTTGCTGCGCATATCGTTGAGCAGGCCGAAGCGGTGCTCCCCTTTCCAGCCGGTACGCACCGGAATGCGGGCAAACCAGGGGATCAGCGCCGACTTCATGGAGTTGGGTTGAACGATGGCCTGATCGTACTTCTCGGCCGCCAGTTGTTTGCCGAGGCGGCGGCGCGCCACCAGCTTGAAGTCACCGTGGCCGAGGGGCATGGTGATCGCCTTGTCCACCTCCGGCATCCGCTCCAGCAGGGCGCAGCACCAGGCGGGAGCCATCACGTGCAGCTCGCACTCGGGATGGTTGGCCTTGATCGCCTTGTAGAGACTCTGGGACATCACCATATCGCCGACCCAGGAGGGGCCGATCACCAATATTTTCATTACGCGTCTTCTCTCGGGTCTGGCCCGGCGGTTAATCATCACTGGACGAGATTATGCCCCAAGAATGGTCGGATAAATAACAGAAGATCCTTGGCAATCGCCTCTGCCGTCTCATTTTCCCAGTGACGATCTTCTTCCAACTGGGCGAGATTACGCGCCACATGCAATGGTCGGATAAATAACAGAAGATCCCTGCTAGGCACCTTCACTTCCTCATTTTTCCAGCGGCGACCTTCCCCCAGCCTGGCGAGATTACGCACCACATGCAATGGTCGGATAAATAACAGAAGATCCTTGCCAGGTACCTCTGCCGTCTCATTTTTCCACAGGTCTTCTGAAGAGACGCAACGCCAGCCGGGCAGGTAAACAGCTGGCAGAAACGGGCAATGGCGGCTCTCTCTTTGACCCGTTTTTCCGTTAGAATGGCCCATCAATACGCATTCGACCCGCCAGCCGGGCAATAACCGTGAGCCCCATTTCGTGAAAAAACCGACTCTGGCTGCCGTTCTGATCGTCAAGAATGAAGCCGACAACCTGCGCAAGTGCCTCGCCTCCCTCGACGGACTGGTGGACGAGATCGTCATTTTGGACTCGGGCAGTCAGGACGAGACCCCGGCTATTGCCGCCGAGTTTGGCGCCCGCTTCTTCGTCAACGCCAAGTGGCCGGGCTTTGGCAAACAGCGCCGACTGGCCCAGTCCCACGTGCTGTCCGACTGGGTGCTGTGGCTGGATGCCGACGAGCGGCTCACCCCCGAGCTGAAAACCGCCATCGCCAACGTGATGGCCAATCCGGCCAGCGATACCATCTACTCGATCCCGCGCCTCTCCTGGGTGTTTGGCCGCTTTATCCGCCACAGCGGCTGGTATCCGGATCGGGTGCTGCGCCTCTACCCCAAGGCACTCACCAGCTACAACGAGGCGCTGGTGCACGAAAAGGTGGAAGTACGGGCCAACATGAAGATCGTCAACATTCATGGCGACCTGCTCCACTTCACCTATCGGGATCTGGAGCACTATCTGGTGAAATCGGCCGGTTATGCCCGCGCCTGGGCCGATCAGCGCACCGCTCGCGGCAAGAAGGGCTCTCTCAGTCAGGGGCTGATCCACGCGGTCGGCTGCTTCCTCAAGATGTACCTGCTCAAAGCGGGCTTCCTCGATGGCAAGCAGGGGCTGCTGCTGGCGATCCTCTCCGCCCACTCCACCTTCGTTAAATACGCAGACCTCTGGGTGCGCCAGCAGCCGCAGCAGCCGGAATAACCGTCATACGAAACAGGGCCCTGCGGGGCCCTGTTTGCATTGCTGCATACCTTACTTGCGCCAGAAAGGCGCCGCCCAGCGGGCCATCACCGGCACCATGGTCTTGGGATCGAGCTGGCTCATATCCTCAGGATGGTCGCTATCCTCCGGCGGGCTGAAGGCAAGGTGACGCCCTTCGCTGTTGAGGGGCTTCCAGCGTAGCGGGGTGGCGGAGCGGCGCATCGGGAAGAAGCCGATGGTCGGCACGTCGAGCGCCCCGGCGATATGGAGCGGGCCGGTACTGCCGGCGATAAACAAAGCGGCGTTGGCCAGCACCTGACAGAACATCGGCAGACCGTCGCTGGAGCGGTAGATCCAGCCGTTGCCGCCGTGGGCCAGCAACTCGGCCGCCAGCTGTTCGGCCATCTTCTCCTCGCCCGGGCCGGCGGTGAGCACGCACTGCAGCTCGGGACAGGCCTGGTTCAGCTTGATGATGATGCGGGCGTACTGCTCGATGGAGAGGTTGTTGGCCGAGCCACCGCTGCCGGCGTGAACCATCAGCCAGGGGCGGCTGGCATCGAGCTTGAGCTTGGCCGCCAGCTGCTCGCGCACCTGCTGCAGGCTCGCCTCATCGAAACTGAGGAAGGGAGTCTTGGGCTCCACCACGGCGACCTGATGATCGGTCAGGAAGCGACGGATCAGCTCCAGATTGTACTCGGACTCCGGCTTCTGGGAGCGGGAGCGGCGTTGCACCAGACGCTGGTTGTAGAGCACCTGCGCCAGCTTGGTCGCCGGCGCCAGCCGGTAAGGGATGTGTGCCTTCCACACCAGCATGGCGTTGCGGGAGTTGGAGAAGAGGCAGATGGACGCGTCGAACGCCGCCGCCTTGATCCGGGCCAGCAGTGCCCGCTGTTGCTCCTTGTCGGCTCGCACGCCCGGATCGATGATCACCTCGTCAATCCAGGGGCAGAGTCGGGCCAGCGGGGCCGTGTAGGCCGGAACCAGGGCAGTCACATGACACTCCATGGAGCCTTTGAGCATGGCGAAGCTCGGCCACGCCAGCATGAAGTCACCAATCTTGTCATTGCGAACGACCAGAATACGTTTCATAAAAAATCCCTTTGCTCCCTGTCACCAATGCAGGGAGGCTTGATGCGCGATGGCGTATTCTTGCCTGATGCACTGCTATTCTCAAGCGACGACCTTATAATGCGACCAAATTTCCAGGTTGCAGGACCACAAAGATGACTACCAGGGTGATCTATCCCGGGACATTTGATCCCGTTACCAATGGCCATGCCGACCTGATCGGCCGCGCCGCCAAGCTGTTTGACGAGGTGATCGTCGGTGTCGCCAACAGCCCGAGCAAGCGCCCGCTGTTCGATCTGGCGGAACGTGTCCAGCTTGTCCAGCAAGTGACCAGCCAACTTCCCAACGTCAAGGTGGTCGGCTTCTCCGGGCTGCTGGTCGATTTTGCCAAAGAGCATCAGGCCAACGTGCTGATCCGCGGCCTGCGCGCCGTCTCCGACTTCGAGTACGAGTTCCAGCTGGCCAACATGAATCGCCGCCTGATGCCCACGCTTGAGAGCGTCTTTCTCACCCCAGCCGAGGAGAACTCCTTTATCTCCTCCACCCTGGTGAAAGAGGTGGCGCTGCACGGTGGCGACATTCGTCAGTTTGTCGATCCCGTGGTGGCCCAGGCCATCGCAGCCAAACAGCAACAGCGCTAATTCCTCCCCTGATGGCAGATACAACAAGGGCTACCCACGGGTAGCCCTTGTTGTATCTGTCTCGTTATAGAGAGGTCAGCCTGCCCTGCCGGTTACTGACGGGCAAACCGCTCATTCATCTCCTGCACCAGCAGATCGAGCCACTCGTAACGGCGCCGGTACATGGCCCGCTTCTTGGAGGCGATCTCCTCCAGCGGCTTGCGCGACTGCAGTTGCAGGGCGACAAAGTTGGCATCCACATCCTGCGCGCCAAACTCCTGCCACAACTCGTCGTAATCGGCCTGCAGGTTGGCCTTCTGCTTGCTGCTGTAGCGCTTGGCCTGAAACACGTGGGCCCGCTTGCGCACCGCCAGCACCTCCGCCGCCCCCATGGCCTGCGCCAGTTGCAGCACCAGTTGCACCAGCAGGGATTTGGGCCGCAGGCCGTGTCCCTCTTTGGTCAGCTCACGCACCCGATCCTGGGCATTGTCGACCGCAGGCTCCGGCCCTTGCATGGAGCCGATCATCAGCATCAGACGTTCCGCACTGCCCGCCAGCGAGAACGCACAGCTGTAAAGGCGTTGCCCCTCATTGTTGACGATGGAGAGTGCCAGCTCGGCCTCGCGGCGAAAAGTGCCATCATGGCGCAGCAGAATGCGACAGCCGCTCTGGGGATAGTGCCCCAGCGAGATCCCCTCACCCAGATAGAGCCGCTCGATCAGTTGCGGGTAGCACTCCAGCAGCAACCGGTAGTGGTTTTCCAGCATCTCGACCCGCTGGCGGGCACTGGCGCTAGCGAAGCGATAGGGACGCATCGGCTTGTCGAGCAGCTCGGGATAAATGGCCGGCAGCGCTTTGAGCGACTCGCACCGGAACAGATTGAAGACCCGGCTTAGCGACTTGCGATAGAGCAGACTGCGAAGCACAAACTTGCCGCGATTGAAGGTTTGGCGCTCGCACCCCTCGGGGTAGAGGAAGCGGGCCATTTTCTTGGCGCAATAGCGCTCTTGCTGGGATAGATATTCCCAGTCTATTGATTTTAAAGTCATTTCTAGTTCTCAAACCGCCTGAACGGCCGCAGATACTAGTGATGACTGCGCAAATATTCAACAGCCTGGAAATATGCTGTTACAACTTCCCCCGGATCGGGGAAAAAAGTACGCTCAGCGCTGGCAATGAGTGCAAAAAACCGTGGTGCGCTGCCCCATTCTGATCTCGGTCAGCAGGGTGTGACAGTGGAAACAGGGCTGCCCGCCACGGCCATAGACCTGCAACTGCTGCACGAAATAGCCCGGCTTGCCATCGGCGCTGGTGAAGTCCTTGAGGGTGGTGCCGCCCTGACGAATCGCCTCGGCCAGTACCCGCTTTATCTCTGCCACCAGGGTTCCCAGCCGTTTGGCACTGATAGTACCCGCCGCCCGCTTGGGGTGAATGCCGGCGGCATAGAGCGCCTCGTTGGCGTAGATGTTGCCCACCCCGACCACCACCTGATTGTCCATCAGGAACTGCTTGATTGCAGTACTGCGCCCCTTGGCGCGCCCCTGCAGGTAATCGGCATTGAAGGCATCGGTGAGCGGCTCTGGCCCCAGCTTGGCGAGCAGCGCGTGGGCTTCGGCCGGTTCACGGGTCCACAACAGGGCACCGAAGCGGCGCGGATCGTTGAGCCGCAGCAGCTTGCCATTCTCCAGCTCGATATCCACGTGGTCGTGCTTCTCGGCTGGCGTGCCGATATCCAGTACCCGCAGGCTGCCGGACATCCCCAGATGGAGGATGGCGGTGCCGAAATCGGTCTCCAGCAGCAGGTATTTGGCACGGCGGCGCACCCGATGGATGGTGAGGTCCACCAGCTCCTGAATCTCACCGGGGATCGGCCAGCGCAGGCGGCCATCCCGCACCACCACGCGTGTCACCTTGATACCGGTGAGCCAGGGAGAGATCCCCTGACGGCTGACTTCAACTTCTGGCAATTCAGGCATGGGCACCTCGCAAGGAAAAGGAAATCAGGGGGCAGGACGCAGCAGATCGCGATACTGCTCGGCAGTGAGGGCGAGCCAGAGACCGGACGGCAGCTGGGCACCATACTGACCGCTGTTCTGATAGAGGCCGATCTCGACCGGATCGTTCTGGCCGGCAATCCACACCTTGATGGTCACCGGCGCACCGCGTACCGCTTCACCGGGGGGTAGCAACCAGCCCTGCCAACGTGCCAGACGGGCATCCAGCTGCGCGCTGTCGAGCCCCAGATCCGGCCCGCTGCGCCAGCCCTGACCGATCCGCTCAATCTGCCAGCTCGGCCCCTGCCAGGTGAGCACCACAGCCGCATCAGGCAGCAAGGGGCGAGCGCGCTTGGCGCTGTTCTCCTGCTGGGCAGTCTCCATACGATGCAACAGGGTGATCACGATCAGCACCACCACAATGATCACGTTATTCCAGCCTTTGCGGCTCAATTTGAACATGGCAAGCCTCCCTTTGAACCGGCAGTGTACTGAATTCGGCGCATAAAAAAACCCGGCACGAAGCCGGGTTTTTGGGAATGCAGCATCAAGTAATTACTTGATTTTGCCTTCCTTGTAGATCACATGCTGACGAACAACGGGATCAAACTTTTTGATCTCCATTTTTTCGGGCATGGTGCGCTTGTTTTTGGTAGTGGTATAGAAGTGACCAGTACCGGCGCTGGAGTTCAGGCGAATTTTCTCGCGAATACCTTTAGCCATGATCTAATTCCTTATACCTTAACACCGCTGGCGCGCAGTTCAGCCAGAACCACTTCAACGCCACGCTTGTCGATGATACGCATGCCTTTTGCGGATACGCGCAGGCTTACGAAGCGTTTTTCACTCTCAACCCAGAAACGGTGAGTGTGCAGGTTCGGCAGGAAACGACGCTTGGTGGCGTTGTTAGCGTGCGAACGGTTGTTACCAACTGCCGGGCGCTTGCCGGTTACTTGGCATACTCTAGACATGTCAGTCTCTCCAAATCTTACTTCATTGCTCGAGCAAATATCTGCCCCGCTGGCCTTCGATTGCGGGGCAAACAGAAGGCGGCATTTTATACAGCATCCGTGATCAAAGATCAACTAATACGGCGCCAGAGCACAGTCATAACCAACCGCGCTCGGCGAAAGAAACCGTGATGCCGTCACCGATCACCAAGTGATCCAGCACTCTGATATCGATCAGGGCCAAGGCGGCCGTGATCCGATCCGTGATCTGGCGGTCGGCCCGACTGGGCTCGGCGACGCCGGACGGGTGATTATGCGCCAGAATCACCGCGGCTGCATTATGTTTGAGTGCGATCTGCACGATTTCTCTGGGCCAGACGCTCGCCGAATCGATTGTGCCGAAAAAAAGCTCAACAAATTGAATGACTCTGTGCTGATTGTCGAGCAACAGCAGGGCAAATACCTCGCGCGGCCGATCCCGCAGCTGGGCTTGCAAATAGTCGCGGGTCAGCTGGGGTGAGGTGAGCGCATCACCCCGTTGCAGTTGCTGTGCCAGATGGCGCCTCGCCATCTCCAGCACCGCCTGCAACTGGGCATATTTGGCAGGGCCAAGGCCGTGGGCCTCGCAAAATGTCTGTTGATCCGCATCCAGCAAACTTCGCAAAGAACCGAATTTATTCAACAGGTTGCGTGACAGATCGACAGCACTTAAACCATTGACTCCGGTGCGCAAAAAGATCGCGAGCAGCTCGGCATCACTGAGCACAGTAGGCCCCTGACGCAACAGCTTCTCTCTGGGGCGTTCATCTTCCGGCCACTCCTTGATGCTCATTTGTCTCTCCTCTCTCCCTGTTGAGGAAAAACATAGCAAATATTTGCGTGTTCCCCGCCACAACCCCTTGATGCCAACCCCTGTCGTCATCCCCAGCCTGTGGTATCTTAGCCGACCAGTCAAAGTGAGCCGGATAGAGAAACAGCAGATGAGATTGGCCGATAAACGCATCCTGTTGGGTGTCAGTGGCGGGATCGCCGCCTACAAGAGTGCCGAGCTGGTACGCCGCCTGAAAGATCAAGGGGCCGAAGTGCGGGTAGTGATGACCCGCTCCGCCAAGGAGTTCATCACCCCGCTGACCCTGCAGGCGGTCTCCGGTCATCCGGTGGCGGATAGCTTGCTGGACCCCTCTGCCGAAGCAGGCATGGGCCATATCGAGCTGGCCAAGTGGGCCGATCTGGTACTGATTGCCCCCGCCAGCGCCAACCTGATGGCACGTATGGCGGCCGGTATGGCCGACGAACTGCTGACCACCCTCTGTCTGGCCACGCCGGCGCCCATCGCGCTGGCGCCCGCCATGAACCAGCAGATGTATCTCAACGCTGCGACCCAGGCCAACCTCAAGACCCTGGCCAGCCGCGGCATTCTGCTGTGGGGGCCGGATGCCGGCAGCCAGGCCTGTGGCGATGTGGGCCCGGGCCGGATGCTGGATCCCCTCGAACTGGTGGATCGCTGCTGCCAGCAACTGGCCGCCGAGCCCTTGCTGGCGGGCGTCAGGCTGCTGCTGACCGCAGGCCCGACCCGCGAGGCGCTGGACCCGGTGCGCTACATCAGCAACCACAGCTCCGGCAAGATGGGCTTTGCCATCGCCCGCGCTGCCCGTGAAGCGGGCGCCGAGGTGACGCTGGTGAGCGGGCCGGTGACGCTGGCTACGCCGGCAGGCGTGACCCGTGTCGATGTGGAGAGCGCCGAGCAGATGCATCAGGCGGTAATGAGCCTGGTGGGCGAGTGCGACCTCTTCATCGGCTGCGCAGCAGTGGCTGACTATCGCCCCGAGCAGGTCGCCAGCCAGAAGATCAAGAAGACTGGTGACAACGACCAGATGGTGGTGAAGCTGGTGAAAAACCCCGACATCATCGCGGCCGTCGGCGCCCTTTCAGACAAGCCCTTCACTGTCGGATTTGCCGCCGAAACCGTGGATGTGGAACAATACGCCCTCGATAAATTGCAGCGTAAGCGGTTGGACATGATCGCCGCCAACGATGTGTCCCGCGAGGGGCAAGGCTTCAACGCCGATGACAACGCCCTGACCGTATTCTGGCAAGGGGGCCAGGCCCCGCTGCCACTGGCCGACAAGCTGACGCTGGCCCGTCACCTGATCGCCCTGATTGCGCGTCACTATCGGCGCTGAGCGTCCCGAAAGAACAAGACTCACGGCGCCCCGCCTTGCCAAGAGGGGCGCCAACACAAGATCCAACTGAAAAAGCGATTCATGACTACACAAATTGAACTGAAGATTCTGGATGCCCGTATCGGTACCGAGTACCCGCTGCCCGCCTACGCCACTCCCGGCTCTGCCGGCATGGATCTGCGTGCCCTGCTGGATGCGCCGCTGACTCTGGCTCCGGGCGATACCACTCTGGTACCGACCGGTCTGGCTATTCACATTCAGGATCCGGGTCTGTGTGCCACCATTCTGCCCCGCTCCGGCCTTGGCCATAAGCACGGCATCGTGCTGGGCAACTTGGTCGGTCTGATCGATTCCGACTATCAGGGTCAGCTGATGGTCTCGGTCTGGAACCGCGGCAAGGATGAGTTCACCATGCAACCCGGCGAGCGTATCGCCCAGCTGGTAATCATGCCGGTGGTTCAGGCCAGCTTCCAACTGGTCGATGAGTTCAACCAGAGCGAACGGGGCGAAGGCGGTTTTGGTTCTTCCGGTCGTCAATAACAGACCACACCAACCTGATGGGCGGTGCCTAATAACAGAATCAAGCCATTGTTTTTTTAGGGGAATCCATGGCAAGCAGTAATCAGAAACAGAGTCGGCGCGATCAGATCCTGCAGGCGCTCGCCCATATGCTGGAAACCAGTCCGGGGCAGCGTATCACCACGGCCCGTCTGGCGGCCGAGGTCGGCGTATCTGAAGCTGCCCTCTATCGACACTTTCCCAGCAAGGCGCGGATGTTCGAGGGGCTGATCGACTTTATCGAGGATTCCCTGCTGTCACGGGTCAATCTGATCATGGCGGAAGAGAAAGACACCATGGCGCGCTGCCACCACATCCTGCAGTTGCTGCTGGTGTTCGCCGAGCGCAATCCCGGCATTACCCGCATCCTCAACGGCGATGCCCTGCTGGGGGAGCATGACCGGTTGCGAGACCGCATCAGCATCCTGTTCGACAAGCTGGAGACCCAGATCAAGCAGGTGCTGCGTGAGAAGCGGCTGCGCGAGGGTCAAGGCTTCCAGCTCGACGAGACCATGCTGGCCAATCTGCTGCTGGCCTACACCGAAGGCCGCATCAGCCAGTTCGTGCGCTCCGAGTTCAAGCTCAAGCCGACCGCCGGTTTCGAAGATCAGTGGCAATTTATCCGCAGCCAGCTGCTGCAGAGCTGATGGTTTTTTCGCATCATTCAGCAAAAAGAAGGGAGGCTTTGGCCTCCCTTCTTTTTTGTGTCAGGTTTTTATGGCAGAAAAGAAGTACCAGATGCGACCCGTACTGTCGCGCTGCGGTGTTAGATTTATCCACCATAAACCTTTTAGAACCTGACAGGACATCCTATGGAACCCGAAATCATTACCGAAGCGCAGACCTGGCTGGTCAATAATCAGGGACTGCTGATCGAATACGGCGTCAATATCGCCGCCGCCCTGCTGACCCTGCTGGTCGGCTATATCGCCGCCAACCTCATCAGCGGTGGCGTGGTCAAGGTGATGCAGGCCCGCAAGCTGGACACCACAGTCACCCACTTCGTCGGCAGCATCCTCAAATACGCTATTCTGGTGTTCGTGGTGATAGCCGCGCTGGGCCGTGTCGGCGTGCAGACAGCCTCCTTCGTCGCCATTATCGGTGCCGCCGGTCTGGCCATCGGTCTGGCGCTGCAAGGCTCGCTCTCCAACTTCGCAGCCGGCTTCCTGCTGATCATCTTCCGCCCCATCAAGGCGGGCGAGTTCATCGAAGTGGCGGGCACCGCGGGTGTGGTGCAGTCCGTTCAGCTCTTTACCACCACCCTCACCTCCGGTGACAACAAGATGGTGGTAGTCCCGAACTCCGCCATCCTCAACGGCACCATCGTCAACTACTCGCGCATGGATACCCGCCGCGTCGATATGACCTTTGGCATCGGCTACGGCTCTGACCTGCGCAAGGCCAAACAGATCCTCGAGCGTCTGGTAAGCGAAGAGCCGCGCATCCTGAAAGATCCGGCAGCCACCATCGCCGTTGCCGCGCTGGCCGACTCCTCGGTCAATATCGTGGTGCGCCCCTGGGTGAAAACCGCTGACTACTGGGGGGTCTGGTTCGACTTCCACGAGAAGGTGAAACTGACCTTTGATGCCGAAGGCATCGAGATCCCCTTCCCGCAGATGGTGATGCACATGCAAAAACCGCAGGCGTGATCGCGGTTCTGCTGCAACAGACAATGCCAGCCTTCGGGCTGGCATTGTCGTTTCTGGCCCCAGCCCATGGCCATGTCGGTGCATAACCACGCCAACCGGATGAAAACAATTTCAGGCTATCGGGGTGGCCCCAATCATGAGCAAGCGCAAGATCCGCCTTGCTTTCGTGACACATAATCCCAATGTTCTGGTTGTATGCTCCCGGCAGTGACCCATTGCGGTAAAAGACAATCGGTAAAAATCTGTTACACGGGCAGCCCGATCGGCTCGCTATAATGCTCGGATAATAAGGTTTGGCGGGACCTTGCCTGCAAGGTTCAAACACAACTTGGCATTTCAGGAATCCTATGAAAAATATCAATCCAACCCAAACCCAGGCCTGGCAGGCACTGGAAGCCCACTTTGCAGCAAACAAAGAGACTCGACTCAAGGATCTGTTCGCGCAGGACCCGAAGCGCTTTGACAAGTTTTCCCTTACCTTCGGCGGCGACATCCTGGTTGATTACTCGAAGAACCTGATCACCGAAGAAACCCTCAAGTTGCTGATTGATCTGGCCAAAGAGACCGATCTTCGCAGCGCGATCGATGCCATGTTCAATGGTGACAAGATCAACATGACCGAAGGCCGCTCCGTACTGCACGTGGCCCTGCGCAACCGCTCCGACCGCCCCATCGAGTGCGAAGGCAAGGATGTTATGCCGGAAGTGAACGCCGTGCTGGCCAAGATGAAGGGCTTCTGCGAGAAGATCATCTCCGGCGAATGGAAAGGCTACACCGGCAAAGCGATCCAGCACGTGGTCAACATCGGTATCGGTGGCTCTGATCTGGGCCCGGTGATGATCACCGAGGCACTGCGTCCCTACAAAAACCACCTGCAGATGCACTTCGTCTCCAACGTCGATGGCACCCACATCGCCGAGACCCTGAAGAAGATCGATCCGGAAACCACCCTGTTCCTGGTGGCCTCCAAGACCTTCACCACCCAGGAGACCATGACCAACGCCCTGACCGCCCGCGACTGGTTCATCAACATCGCCGGTGACAAGGCACACGTTGCCAAACACTTCGCTGCTCTCTCCACCAACGGCAAGGCCGTGGCCGAGTTCGGCATCGACACCAACAACATGTTCGAGTTCTGGGACTGGGTTGGCGGCCGCTACTCCTCCTGGTCTGCCATCGGCATGCCCATCGCCCTCTCCGTCGGTTTCGAGAACTTCGAAGCCCTGCTGCAAGGCGCCTTCGAGATGGACATGCACTTCGCCACTGCCTCCTATGAGCAGAACGTGCCGGTGCTGCTGGCGCTGATTGGCCTGTGGTACAACAACTTCTACGGTGCCGAGTCCGAAGCCATTCTGCCGTACGACCAGTACATGCACCGCTTCCCTGCCTACTTCCAGCAGGGCAACATGGAGTCCAACGGCAAGTACGTGGATCGCAACGGCAAGCCGGTTGACTACCAGACTGGCCCCATCATCTGGGGTGAGCCGGGCACCAACGGCCAGCACGCCTTCTACCAGCTGATCCATCAAGGCACCAAGCTGATCCCCTGTGACTTCCTGGCGCCAGCCATCAGCCACAACCCGATCGGTGACCACCACCCGAAACTGCTGGCCAACTTCTTCGCCCAGACCGAGGCGCTGGCCTTCGGCAAGAGCAAGGAAGAGGTTGAAGCCGAGTTCCTGGCGGCTGGCAAAACCCTGGAGCAGGTCAAGGATCTGGTGCCGTTCAAAGTGTTCGAAGGCAACCGCCCGACCAACTCCATCCTGTTCAAGAGTCTGACCCCGAAAACCCTGGGTGCCTTGATCGCCATGTACGAGCACAAGATCTTCGTACAGGGCGCAATCTGGAACATCTTCTCCTTCGACCAGTGGGGCGTGGAGCTGGGCAAACAGCTGGCCAACAAGATCCTGCCGGAGCTGGGCAACAACGAGGCTGTCACCAGCCACGACTGCTCCACCAACGGTCTGATCAATACCTGGAAAGCGTGGAAAGCCTGATTTATCCAGCCTTTCTGAATGCAAAAGCCCCGCTCAATGAGCGGGGCTTTTTTATGACTGTCAGGCTGATTGTTCTGGCTGGCCGGTCGGGTGTCCAGTCCGACCGGCGACGGGGATCGTCATCCCCGCCCCTTCATCATCCAGCTCGATGCAGGCTTAACCGCCAACGGCGATGCGTTTCATGTCTTTCATATAACCACGCAGTACCAGGCCGATTTTTTCGATCGGGTGGTTGCGGGTCGCCTCATTTGCCGCCAGCAGCGCCAGGTTATCCACGCTCTGCCCTTCCGCCTTGCTGGCACCCAGATCGCCTGCTTTCAGGGTCGGCATGAAGTGCTCGCGCAGCAAGGGCACGGCAGCGTTGGCGAACAGGTAGTTGCCGTACTCGGCGGTATCGGAGATGACCACGTTCATCTCGTACAGACGCTTGCGGGCAACGGTGTTGGCGATCAGCGGCAACTCGTGCAGGGATTCGTAGTAGGCGGACTCCTCGTAGATACCGGAAGCCACCATGGTCTCGAATGCCAGCTCGACACCCGCCTTGACCATGGCCACCATCACCACGCCATTGTCGAAGTACTCCTGCTCGGCAATCTTGCCAGCGAACGCCGGGGCGTTTTCGAAGGCGGATTTACCGGTCTCTTCGCGCCAGCCGAACAGCTTGGCATCGTCTTCGGCCCAGTCGGCCATCATGCCGCGAGAGAACTCACCGGCAATGATGTCGTCCATATGCTTCTCGAACAGCGGGCGCATCAGGGTCTTGAGCTGCTCGGAGAGCTCGAAGGCGCGCAGCTTGGCAGGGTTGGAGAGGCGGTCCATCATCAGGCTGATACCACCCTGTTTCAGGGCTTCGGTGATGGTCTCCCAGCCGAACTGGATCAGCTTGCCGGCGTAGGCCGGGTCTGTGCCTTCGGCAACCAGCTTGTCGTAGCAGAGCAGGGAACCGGCCTGCAGCATGCCGCAGAGGATGGTCTGCTCGCCCATCAGGTCGGATTTCACTTCCGCCACGAAGGAGGACTCCAGCACCCCGGCACGGTCGCCGCCGGTGGCAGAGGCCCACGCCTTGGCGATGGCCATGCCTTCACCTTTCGGGTCATTTTCCGGGTGAACAGCGATCAGAGTCGGTACGCCGAAACCGCGCTTGTACTCTTCACGCACTTCGGTACCCGGGCACTTCGGCGCCACCATAACAACTGTGATGTCGGAGCGGATCTGCTGACCCTCTTCCACCACGTTGAAGCCGTGGGAGTAGCCCAGCGCGGCGCCCTGCTTCATCAGCGGCATCACGGTTTTCACCACGTCGGAGTGCTGTTTGTCCGGAGTCAGGTTCAGCACCAGATCGGCGGTCGGGATCAGCTCTTCATAGGTGCCGACCGCGAAGCCGTTGTCGGTGGCTTTCTGCCAGGAGGCGCGCTTCTCGGTGATGGCGGCCTTGCGCAGGGCGTAGGAGATATCCAGCCCGGAGTCACGCATGTTCAGACCCTGGTTCAGACCCTGGGCACCACAGCCCACAATCACCACCTTCTTGCCCTTCAGCACGTTGCAGCCGTCCGCGAACTCTTCGCGCTGCATGAAACGACACTTGCCCAGCTGGGCCAACTGCTGACGCAGGTTCAAGGTGTTGAAATAGTTAGCCATGGTGATTGCTCCGTTCGATTGATTCCATGCCGGATAGCGGCGTTGTCTGAACCACTATAGCGCGGGACACTTATTGCCTGAACTGATATATTCGAAACAGTACGTTGCAATAACTGAAATGCTCACCCTTCATAATTGCCTGCTGAATGTACCGCGAGATGACAAAAACAAGCCGCCAACCGCTGGATATCGGGCACACCAGCCGCGCCAGGAGCTGAAAGATGGACCTTCGCAATCTCGAGCTGTTTCTCCACCTCGCCGACTCCCTTCATTTCGGCAAGAGCGCCGATGCCATGGCGGTCAGCCCCTCCACCCTGAGTCGCGCCATCCAGCGGCTGGAGCAGGAGACCGGCTGCGTGCTGTTCGAGCGGGACAACCGCTCGGTGCGGCTCACCCCCGCCGGCGAGAAACTGCGGGAGTTTGGCGGCGGCCTGTTGCAGGAGTGGCGTCAGCTCAAACAGGAGCTCAAACGCAGCGATGAACCGCTGCAGGGGCGGCTGCGGGTCTTCTGTTCGGTCACCGCCAGTTACTTTCTGCTGCCCGAGGTACTGGAGCGCTTTCGCCGCCGCTACCCCCAGCTGGAGATCAAGCTGGAGACCGGTGACCCGGCGCTGGCGGTGGACAAGATCCTGGCCGACGAGGCCGATCTCGCCATCGCTGCCCGCCCCGATGCCCTGCCCGCCAAGCTGGAGTTCGCCAGCCTGCAGCAGGTGCCGCTGGTCTTTATCGCGCCGCGCAACGCCCCGCAACTGAACCAGTGGTTCCGTCAGGGAGAACCTGATTGGGAGCAGTTGCCAGTCATCCTCTCCGAGCAGGGCTTGGCCCGCAAACGCAGCGATCAGTGGTTTCGCAACAAGGGGATCGCCCCCAACATCTACGCCGAAGTGGCGGGTAACGAGGGGATCGTCGCCATGGTGGCGCTCGGTTGTGGTGTGGGGCTAGTGCCGGCGGCGGTGATCGACCACAGCCCGCTCGGCGACAAGGTGCGGATCATCGACCTCAAGCCAGCCTTCAAGCCATTTGATGTGGGGATCGGGGTGCTCAAGAAGCGGCTGGAGGAACCGCTGATCCGCGCCTTCTGGGATACCGCGCAGAATCAGGGTTCACTGCGCTGACACCGGATTATAGATAAGGGCCGGATCGGCCATCATGATGCGGCTGGGCAGAGGCAAGTCGGGGTTGTGCAGCTCGAGGCGCACCCGCTCATCCAGTTTCAGTCGCCGAATGGTGCTGCCAAATCCCTCTTCAAAGACCCGGTCAAAAGCGCCAGATTGCCGTGCCCGCTTCAGGCCGAGCTCGATGCGCTGCGCCAGCTCCGGATATTTTGGCGAGACAAAGAAGAGCAGCGCCAGCGGATAGCGAAACACCAGACGGGGCTCGATGGCGAGATCCGGATGCCGCCTTAGCTCATCCTCGACCTCGATGACCGATCGCAGGAAGCAGTCAAAGCGCTTCTTGCGCAGCATGTTGAAGAGTGCCTCATAAAGATTGCCCACCGTCACCTTGAGGCCGTTAGCCCGCAGCAACTGGGTGTCTGGCCAGGATCTGTGCTGACCGATGGAGAGCCCGGCGCGATGCCAGTCTGCCAACGACCCGATCGAGGCAAAACGTCCCTCATCCCCCTGCCGAACCAGACACACCCGCCACCCCAGCAGCCCCTTGGCCAGCGGAATGTGGATTGCCAGCAACTCCCGTTCTCGCTCACCATCCGGGGCAAAGACACCGACCTGAACCAGCTCGCCGCTGCGCAGCTCCTTCACCGCCCGCCCCTGCTCCATCTGCGGGCTGGAGACCAGCTGGTAAGGGCCATATTCGGGCACGGTGAGGTCGAGGGAGAGGCGCAACAACTGGACGACGGCGGGGTTGGGGTGATCCAGCAACAGATTCCAGGCGCGGATAGGCTGCTCGGTTGCCGATACGCCAACCGTCCACAGTGCCATGCACCACCACCAGACTCTGATCATCCTGTGCACCATCCATGCCTCGTGCTCCTCGCCATACTATAACGCCAGCCAGCGCCTCAACGGCGCCCTCTCTGAAAGATGTGTGAGCGCTCTTGTGTCAAATCTCGTGTCAAAAGTGACAATAGGCAAACTCGGCAGGTCATCGCAGACTGAACGTTCATCAACAAACGCCAAGGCGCAGGGAGGAGAGCCATGAAACAGCATCTGGTAGAGATCAAGGGTTCAACCCTGTTTGACGAGTATCTGCAAAGCATGGGCGTGCCCAGCACGGCGCTCGATCGAGAGCAGGATATCTATCTGCAGGAACGCCACTTGGGAGCCATTCGCCGGGTGCAAGGCGAACTGCGCTTTTATCTGCGTGCCAATGCCCTGAACAAACGGTGATCAGGATCCGGTCACAGAACCCGCAGCAAAGGCGTATTAGACTGGTATCTTCCCCCTTTTGTCGGGAGTGCCCATGAAAGCAAGCGGTCTGGATCGGCTGTTCAAACCCCACTCAATCGCCGTGATCGGCGCCTCGACCGACCCGCTAAAGGCGGGTCATGTGATCGTGCGCCACCTGCTGGCAGGCCAGTTCAAAGGGCCCATCCTCCCCGTCACCCCGCGCAACAAGTCCATCGCCGGCGTGCTGGCCTATCCCGATATCGCCAGCCTGCCGCTGACCCCGGATCTCGCCATCATCTGTACCAAGCGGGAGCGGGTCTTGCCGTTGCTGGAGGCGCTCGGCCAAAAGGGTGCGGGCGCAGCCATCATACTGGCCGCCGACTTTTCCCCCGAGGATCGGCTGGAGTTGAAACGGGTCTGCCAACAATACGGCATTCGCCTGCTCGGCCCCAACAGCATGGGAATGCTGCTGCCCGGCCAGGGGATCAACGCCAGCTTTTCACCCATTGCCGCCAAGCCGGGGCAGGTCGCCTTTCTGTCGCAATCCGCCGCCGTCAGCACCACCATTCTGGATTGGGCCAAGCAGCATGAGCTGGGCTTCTCTGCCTTCATCTCCTTAGGTGATCACTGCGACATCGACTTCGGCCAGCTGCTGGATCAGCTCTCCCGCGACAGCGTCACCCGCGCCATTTTGATCTATATGGACAAGTTGCACGACGCCCGCCACTTTCTCTCGGCAGCGCGGGCAGCCTCGCGCAACAAGCCGATCCTGGTGCTGAAAAGCGGGCGCCACGAACCGGCCCACGGTCTCGACAATGTCTATGATGCCGCCATCCGCCGCGCCGGCATGTTGCGGGTGCGGGATACCCACGAGCTGTTTGCCGCAGTGGAAACCCTCAGCCACTCCATGACCCTCAAGGGAGAGCGGCTCACCATCATCTCCAACGGCCGAGGGCTGGCCAATATGGCGGTGGATGTGCTGCTGGAGCGGGGCGGCAAGCTGGCTCGCCCGCCGCTCGACATCGGCAGCGATGCCACCATCACCACCTATCAGGAGGCGCTGGACAGCGTGTTGCAGGAAGATGGCATCGACGCCATCCTGATCATCCACGCCCCCTCGCTCACGGCACCAAGCGCACCGCTGGCCAGCCATCTAATCGCCCATCTGAAACAGCATCCCAGAGCGCGCCGTTTCAATATCCTCACCAACTGGGCGGGCGAATACTCGGCGCAGGAGGGGCGCAAACTCTTTACCGAAGCGGGCTTCCCGACCTACCGCACACCGGAAAGCGCCATGGCCGCCTTCATGCACATGGTGGAATACCGCCGCAACCAGAAGCAGTTGATGGAAACCCCGGCGTCACTGCACGGCAACCAGCTCAATGTCGATCTGTGCCAACAGCTGATCCGCCAAGCGCAGGAGCGCAAACAGCTAAGATTGGATACCCATCTGGTGCACCCGATTTTACAAGCCGCCGGTCTCTCGACCCTGCCAACCTGGATCGTCACCGACGCCATCGAAGCGACCCTCACCGCCGAGCAGATCGGCTACCCGGTGGCGGTAAAACTGCGCTCGCCCGATATCCTGCACAAGTCTGCCGTACACGGGGTGGTGCTCAATCTGCGCACCTCGGCCGAAGTGGCGCAAGCTGCAGATGCCATTCTGGACAGGGTCAAACAGCATGATCCGGGCGCCCGTATCGAAGGGCTGCTGGTACAGCGCATGGCTCGCCGCAGCGGCGGCCTCGAACTGCGGGTACGCATCCAGCAAGACGCCATCTTTGGCCCCGTCATCCTGCTGGGTGAGTCGGGTGCGGAACCGCAGGAGATGGTAGCAGCCTTGCCACCGCTCAATCAGGCACTGGCGCGTTACCAGATCATCGGCGCACTCAAGAGCCGCAAGATCCGCGAACAGGCCACACCGGAACGACTGGATATCGATGCCCTCGGTCAGGTGCTCTGCCAGCTCTCCGAGCTATTGCTCGCCTTTCCTGAGATTCAGGAACTGGACCTGCACCCTCTGCAAGCGTGCGGTGCCGAAATGGTGGTGCTGGATGCCAGCCTCACACTGGCTGACCCCGCCATCCCGACCAGCAACCGACTGGCGATCCGCCCCTATCCTACCGAACTGGAGGAGGGTGCCTGGCTTAAAGATCAGCGCCATATCCTGCTGCGCCCAATCCGGCCGGAAGATGAACCGGCTCACAAGCAGTTCGTGCTGCGGGTCTCCGATGAAGACAGGTACAAACGCTTCTTCGCCGATGTAGGCGAGCTGGGCCATGAAGAGCTGGCTCGCATGACCCAGATCGATTACGACCGGGAGATGGCCTTCGTAGCGGTGGGGCAAGATGGCGAGCTGCAGGATCAAATCCTCGGCGTGGTACGCGCCATTTCGAGCCCGGACCAGAGCGATGCCGAGTTTGCCATTCTGGTGCGATCGGACTTGAAAGGGGTGGGGCTCGGCAAATTGATGATGGAGAAGATCATCCGTTATGCCAAAGAGCAGGGGATTGGCCAGTTATCCGGCATGACCATGCCCAGCAATCGCGGCATGGTCAACCTCGCCAAACGGCTTGGCTTCAAGATCGACGTGCAGATGGAAGAGGGGGTGGTCAATATGGAACTGCCCTGTAGTCAGCAGGCAGCAGAAGGCTGATTTGACCATCTGTAGAGTCGTTCAAATGGCAGTAAATGAAACTGATAAGGCTCGGATATAGCTATAAACTGGTGGGGATAATCGGCTATCTGGCCATTCTTCTGACAGGTAAAAGCCAGATATTGGTGGTTTAAGGCGCTAAAAATACAAATGCCCGGTTATGAAACCGGGCTTTGTGTTGGTTCTTGCTTACAAATCTGTGGGATTTATAGGCAAGATCGTCCATAGCAAAAAGGCCTTCCCATCTGGGAAGGCCTTCAAATTAGTGGCGGAGCGGACGGGACTCGAACCCGCGACCCCCGGCGTGACAGGCCGGTATTCTAACCGACTGAA
>NZ_JAAKUB010000039.1:0-18920 GCF_049174935.1 Aeromonas sp. 600886
GCTACTACCAGGATCGCGCCGTCCATCTGGGCAGCACCGGTGATCATGTTTTTAACGTAGTCGGCGTGACCCGGGCAGTCTACGTGGGCGTAGTGACGGGTAGCGGTGTCGTATTCTACGTGGGAGGTGTTGATGGTGATACCACGCTCACGCTCTTCCGGTGCCTTGTCGATCTGGTCGAAGGCGAAAGCTTTACCACCGAAGTGCTTGGCCAGCACGTTGGTGATAGCTGCAGTCAGGGTGGTTTTACCGTGGTCAACGTGGCCGATGGTGCCGACGTTTACGTGCGGTTTATTACGCTCAAATTTTTCTTTAGACACGACGTAGTCCTTCTAGGTTAAACCCGCCTACCGTCGTAGGCGGGGAATCTTAAATTACTTGGATTTGCGCTCTTCGATCACGGCTTGTGCAACGTTGGTCGGTGCATCGTGATACTTGGCGAATTCCATGGCGTAGGAAGCGCGACCCTGGGTAGCGGAACGCAGTGCAGTTGCATAACCGAACATTTCGGCCAGCGGCACCAGAGCACGCACGATCTTGCCGGACGGGCCATCTTCCATACCTTCGATCAGGCCACGACGACGGTTCAGGTCACCGATAACGTCGCCCATGTAATCTTCCGGAGTTTCAACTTCTACTTTCATGATCGGTTCGAGCAGAACCGGGTTGGCTTTCATGAAGCCAGCCTTAAAGGCCATGGAAGCAGCGATTTTGAACGCCAGTTCGGAAGAGTCGACATCGTGGTAAGAACCGAAGTGCAGACGCACACCCAGATCCATAACCGGGTAACCAGCCAGCGGACCAGATTTGAGCTGCTCACGGATACCTTTATCAACACCCGGGATGAATTCACCAGGAATGACACCACCTTTGATGTCGTTGACGAATTCGTAGGCTTTGCCTTCTTCCAGCGGGTACATGTCGATAACAACATGACCGTACTGACCGCGACCACCAGACTGCTTGGCATGCTTGCCTTCGATGTCTTTAACGGTGGTACGGATGGTTTCACGGTAGGCAACCTGCGGCTTACCTACGTTGGCTTCAACCTTGAACTCGCGACGCATACGGTCAACGATGATGTCCAGGTGCAGCTCACCCATACCAGCGATGATGGTTTGACCTGACTCTTCGTCAGTCCATACGCGGAAGGACGGATCTTCCTGAGCCAGACGGCCCAGAGCCAGACCCATCTTCTCCTGGTCAGCCTTGGTTTTCGGCTCAACCGCGATAGAAATTACCGGCTCCGGGAATTCCATACGCTCGAGGATAATCGGTGCGTTCGGGTCACACAGGGTGTCACCAGTGGTCACGTCTTTCAGACCGATAGCAGCAGCGATGTCACCAGCGCGTACTTCTTTGATCTCTTCACGCTTGTTGGCATGCATCTGAACGATACGGCCAAAACGCTCGCGCTTGTCCTTGACGGAGTTCAGCACGGTGTCACCGGAGTTGATCACGCCAGAGTAGACACGGAAGAAGGTCAGGTTACCAACGAACGGGTCGGTAGCGATCTTGAACGCCAGAGCAGAGAACGGCTCGTCATCAGAAGCGTGACGCTCGTCTTTGGTCTCGCCGTCCATTTTCAGGCCGTCGATAGCAGCAACGTCGGTCGGAGCCGGCAGGTACTCGATCACGGCATCCAGCATTGCCTGTACGCCCTTGTTCTTGAACGCGGAGCCACAGGTTACCAGGATGATTTCGTTGTTCAGCACGCGCTGACGCAGAGCACCTTTGATCTCTTCCTCGGTCAGCTCTTCGCCGCCCAGGTATTTTTCCATCAGGTCTTCAGACGCTTCAGCAGCGGCTTCAACCAGATTCATGCGCATTTCTTGCGCCTGTTCCAGCAACTCAGCCGGGACGTCTTCGTAATCGAAGGATACGCCCTGATCAGCTTCATTCCAGTTGATGGCTTTCATCTTGACCAGGTCAACAACGCCCTTGAAGTTCTCTTCAGAGCCGATGTTCAGCTGAAGGGGAACCGGAGTACCTTTCAGACGGGTCTTGATGTGCTCAACACAACGCAGGAAGTTGGCACCGGTACGGTCCATCTTGTTGACGAACGCGATACGGGGAACCTTGTACTTGTTAGCCTGACGCCATACGGTTTCAGACTGTGGCTGTACGCCACCTACGGCACAGTACACCATCACGGCACCGTCCAGAACACGCATTGAACGCTCTACTTCGATAGTAAAGTCAACGTGGCCCGGGGTATCGATGATGTTGATACGGTGCGGTTGGAACTGTTTACCCATACCGGACCAGAAAGCGGTGGTCGCGGCGGAGGTGATGGTGATACCACGCTCTTGTTCCTGTTCCATCCAGTCCATGGTGGCAGCGCCATCGTGAACTTCACCGATCTTGTGACTTACACCGGTGTAAAACAGTACGCGCTCGGTAGTAGTAGTCTTACCGGCGTCAATGTGAGCGGAGATACCGATGTTACGATAACGCTCAATGGGGGTTGTACGAGCCATTGTCATCCTCTTACTAAGGCGCTTGTCCCTAGATAATTAAAGGTGCGCAGAGTCAAAAGACCCTGCGCAAGCGGATTACCAGCGGAAGTGAGCGAAGGCTTTGTTCGCTTCAGCCATACGGTGAACGTCTTCACGTTTCTTGACAGACGAACCCTTATTGTCAGCGGCATCCAGCAGCTCGCCAGCCAGACGCTGAGCCATTGATTTTTCACCACGTTTACGAGCGGCATCAACCAACCAGCGCATTGCCAGGGCATTGCGACGTACCGGACGAACTTCTACCGGCACCTGATAGGTTGCACCACCGACGCGACGAGATTTAACCTCGACCGCCGGACGAATGTTATCCAGAGCTTCTTCGAATACGGCCAGGTGCTCTTTGCCAGATTTGGTGGCAATGATGTCCAGGGCGCCATAAACAATGGCTTCTGCAACAGATTTCTTACCGTCAACCATTACTACGTTGACAAATTTAGCCAGCAGCTCTGATCCGAACTTGGGATCTGGCAGGATTTTACGCTGACCAACAACACGACGTCTTGGCATTTCAAATTCTCCGTAACTTCAGGGATTACCCAAAACTAGAAAGCTATCTAACTAGAAACGAATTAACGTTTGGCCTTACTTAACGGAGAACCATTAAGCTTTAGGACGCTTCACGCCATACTTGGAGCGAGCCTGCTTACGGTCTTTAACACCGGCACAGTCCAACGCACCACGAACGGTGTGATAACGAACACCTGGCAAGTCTTTTACACGACCGCCACGGATCAGAACAACAGAGTGCTCTTGCAGGTTGTGACCTTCACCGCCGATGTAGGAGGTGACTTCGAAGCCGTTGGTCAGACGTACACGGCACACTTTACGCAGTGCAGAGTTAGGCTTCTTCGGGGTGGTGGTATATACACGAGTGCATACGCCACGCTTCTGAGGGCACGCTTCCAGCGCCGGCACGTTGCTTTTCACAACGAGCTTGATGCGTGGCTTGCGAACCAACTGGTTAATAGTTGCCATCAAAAGGCTCCTGATAATGACTTCATAAACGTGTGGAAAATCCTCCCCGCAGATACGGGGACGCGAAATTTTATGCCCTGTTGTCTGGGGAGTCAAGATTTATACAATTTGCGTCACAAAAGGGCAATTCAGATCCGTTTGATTTCACGATATCACCTTGAATTTTCTTGGAAATGTGCTTCTCAGCCACCCCAGGTGCGCGGGGAACCTTTTTGCGCAATCAGTGCCACCAGACCCGCCATATCGAGCACATTGCCCACCCGATGCTGCAAACCGCGAGCTTGCAGATCTTCCTGCATCACATAAAGCGGGATACCCGCCAGCCGCGCGCTCCACTGGGGAGCCGATGCCGCAATCACGGCATCCTGCATCAGTACCAGCTCATCCTCGGGCTGAAGATATGAGAGCGCCTCTGCCAGAGCCTGACTCTGAAAGGGAGAGTTCAATATCAGATGCAACATGGAGACCTCAAAAGCTGATGTGAGTCGAACATTGTGCCCAGCGCCGAGCCAGTTCCTGGCGCGGCAAACTCTCGACGGGGATCAGCAGATCATCCACTGTCACGCCACGCTCTGCCAGCGAGTCAGCACAAACATAGACCTCTTCGATGTCGTAGAGTTCCAGCATTTTGAAGGTGGGCGCGTAGTGGCGTTGAAAAATGGCGGCTGGCTGCTGCTCCTTGAGCAGTTGCAGCACGCCGTCCCCAATCAGGAAGAGGGCCAGCTCATCGGTCATGGCCGAGGTGGCCAACATGGCATCCAACCCTTCCCGACCGGCGGCATGGCCATGGGGGCCACGACTGCAGATAAAGGCAATTTTCTTGCTCATGACTCCCCCTAGAACTGAACCAGCCGATCGGCGGTGAGCGCCGCCTCGGCCAACTGGCCCAGACCGCTCAGGCAAAATGGCGCTTGCAGATTGAAGTGCTCCAGCCCCGCCCCCTTGGCTTCCTGTTCATCGAGCACACCGCGCCGCATGGCGGCGGCGACACAGACGTCGATACCGATCCCCTGCTCTTCCGCCAGCTCTCGCCACAGACGCACCAGGTCAGTCTCATCGGATGCAGGCAGATGCAAACCGTTGCCGTTGCAGACCCCGTCCTGATAGAAGAACAGGTGGGACAAGGTATGCCCCTGTGCCAACAAGGTGCGGGCAAAACGATAGGCGGTGCTGGCCGACTGGGTGCCATAGGCGGGCCCCGTGACCAGGATGGCAAAACTCAGACTCATAGCAGGACTCCTGTGCTGACCCGGTCCATTTTACGCCAAAAACAAAAAAGCCCCTGCCAGGAGGGGCTTGATTCGATCTGTTGATCAGAGATGGGCAATCGCCTCGACCTCGACCAGCACATCTTTCGGCAGACGGGCCACCTCTACGCAGGAGCGAGCTG
Source organism: Aeromonas sp. 600886 (assembly GCF_049174935.1). NCBI lineage: Bacteria > Pseudomonadati > Pseudomonadota > Gammaproteobacteria > Aeromonadales > Aeromonadaceae > Aeromonas > Aeromonas sp. 600886. Next base: position 4,885 of record NZ_JAAKUB010000039.1, read on the forward strand.
GCGCCGCATCGCCAAAGTAACGGGCATAGACCTGATTGAAGGCAACGAAGTTGTTCATGTCGCTCAGGAAGCAGGTGGTTTTGACCACTTTGCTGGCATCGGCACCCGCAGCGTGCAACACGGCAATCAGATTCTTCATCACCCGCTCGGCCTGCTCTTCAATGCCGCCAGCCACGATTTCCATGGTGGCAGGATCGAGCGGGATCTGCCCGGAGGTGAAGATCATCTCGCCAACCTTGGTAGCCTGAACATACGGACCAATCGCGGCAGGCGCCTTGTCGGTTGCAATCACTTCTTTAGCCATTCATCTATCCCCTTCTGGAATGAGTTACTCGTTCTCGTCTTCACCCTGCTTGCGCTGTCGGATGTAAAGATAAACGGTATGTTTTGAAATATTGAGTTTGTCCGCCACCAGATTGATCGAATCCTTGATATCGAAAATGCCCTTCTCGAACAGCTGGGTCACGATGAAGCGATTCTTGGCATTGTTGGCCACGGTGGGATCGCGATTGATCTCGTCGATGGTGTTATCCACCGTCTGGGCAACCAGCTCTTCCACGCTGTTGGCGAAGGTCTCTGGTGACTGACGCGCCGCCTGCTGGGGCGTCGGGAAAAATTCGGCCACGAACTCGTGGAAAGGCGCATTGATGTGCAGGTTGATGCAGATAAGCCCCACTACTTGCCGCTCGCTGTTGCGAATAGCGATGGTGCTCGACTTCATCAGCGCGCCGGTACGGCTGCGAGCGAAATAGCTCTGGGTGTAATCCTGGCCGGTGCTCTCGATATCCTTGAGCATGCGCAGGGCGAGATCGGTGATGGGCGCCCCGAGGGTGCGTCCGGTATTGAAGCCGTTGGCAATCTTGATCACCGACTCGTGCAGATTTTCCAGGGAGTGGAGGACCACTTCACAATGCTTGCCGAACAGCTCGGCCAAGCCATCGATGAGCCCATCGTATGAGCGCAACAATTCCCTGTCTTCATCTGTAAAAGTGCGGCTGATCAGCTGTTCTTCGGGAAGCATGGCTTCCTCGATACCGACAGTCATGTTCTACCCCTGTAATAACCATTCAACTTTCCCGAGTTTTAAATTGCAGGGGAGTAAAGTCAACTTTTTTTGATTTTTTACTCTACAACTTTGCTCTGGATCATCCTGAAACCCGCGCTGCGTCTACCTTTGCCGAGGAATTGGCCAACAAAAAGGGCTCCTTGAAGGAGCCCTTTTCAATCACGGATGACGAGTTACTCTTCGTCGAAGCTACCGGCTGCGTTCAGCAGATCCGCCAGGTTCTGCTCTGCTTCATCAGCGGTCACCTGCGGGGTACCAACAGCACGAGCTGCGGCAGCACGCTGGTTGATCCGGCTATGGTGGTAGGCAAAGCCGGTACCAGCCGGGATCAGACGACCCACGATGACGTTCTCTTTCAGGCCACGCAGTTCGTCACGCTTGCCACCAACGGCGGCTTCGGTCAGAACGCGAGTGGTTTCCTGGAAGGAAGCCGCGGAGATGAAGGACTCGGTGCTCAGAGATGCCTTGGTAATACCCATCAGTACATGACGGTAGGTCGCAGGGGTCTTGCCCTCGGCAACCAGCTTACGGTTGGCAATCTTCACACGAGCAACTTCAACCTGTTCGCCTTCGATCAGATCGGTATCGCCAGCGCTCAGGATCTCGCACTTGCGCAGCATCTGACGAACGATGACTTCGATGTGCTTGTCGTTGATCTTAACGCCTTGCAGACGGTAAACGTCCTGCACTTCGTTGGCGATGTAGTTGGCGACCGGGCTGATACCGCGCAGACGCAGGATGTCGTGAGCAGACTCAGGACCGTCCGCCAGCACTTCACCCTTCTCAACTTTTTCACCTTCGAACACGTTCAGGTTACGCCACTTCGGAATCATCTCTTCGTAGACGTTGCCACCATCGGTCGGGGTGATGACCAGACGGCGTTTGCCCTTGGTCTCTTTCCCGAAGGAGATGGTACCGGAGATCTCGGCCAGAATAGCCGGTTCCTTCGGTTGACGTGCTTCGAACAGATCCGCAACGCGCGGCAGACCACCGGTGATGTCCTTGGTACCGCCGGACTCTTGCGGGATACGCGCTACCGCGTCACCCACGCCCACGTTGGCACCATCTTCCAGGTTCACGATCGCCTTGCCCGGCAGGAAGTACTGGGCGGCGACATCGGTACCCGGGATCATCACGTCTTTGCCGTTCAGGTCGACCAGTTTAACGGTCGGACGCATCTCTTTACCGGCGCTCGGACGCTCGTTGACGTCCAGAACAACGATAGAAGAGAGACCGGTCAGCTCGTCGGTCTGACGAGTGATGGTCACACCATCGATCATGTGTTCGAACTGCAGGCGACCTGCCACTTCGGTGATGATCGGGTGGGTGTGCGGATCCCAATTGGCAACGGTCTCGCCAGCACTCACGGCCTGGCCGTCCTTCACTTCCAGCACAGAACCGTAAGGCAGCTTGTGGCTCTCCTTGGTACGGCCCATGTCGTCCATGATGGTCAGTTCGGTAGAACGTGAGGTGATAACCAGTTTGTCATCGCTGTTGTGAACGAACTTGGCGTTCTGCAGCTTGATGGTACCTGTGTTCTTGACCTGGATGCTGCTTTCAGCAGCGGCACGAGATGCAGCACCACCGATGTGGAACGTACGCATCGTCAGCTGGGTACCCGGTTCACCGATGGACTGGGCGGCGATAACACCGACAGCCTCACCCTTGTTAACCAGGTGACCACGGGCCAGATCACGGCCGTAGCAGTGAGCACAGTTACCGAAGTCGGTTTCACAGGTGATGGCAGAGCGTACCTTCACACGGTCAACGGAGTTGCGTTCCAGCAGGTCACACAGTTGCTCGTCGAGCAGGGTGTTGCGAGCAACCAGGATCTCGTCCTCGGTACCCGGCTTGATGACATCTTCTGCCACCACACGACCCAGCACGCGCTCACGCAGCGGCTCGACCACGTCGCCACCCTCGATCAGAGGAGTCATCCACAGACCGTCGGTAGTGCCGCAATCGTCCTCGGTGATCACCATGTCCTGCGCCACGTCTACCAGACGACGAGTCAGGTAACCGGAGTTCGCAGTCTTCAGTGCAGTATCCGCCAGACCCTTACGAGCACCGTGGGTAGAGATAAAGTACTGCAGTACGTTCAGACCTTCGCGGAAGTTCGCGATGATCGGGGTCTCGATGATGGAGCCATCTGGCTTGGCCATCAGGCCACGCATACCGGCCAGCTGACGGATCTGGGCGGCGGAACCACGCGCACCAGAGTCGGCCATCATAAAGATGCTGTTGAACGAGGCCTGCTCTTCTTCTTCACCCAGCGAGTTGACGTTACGCTCTTTGGACAAGTTCTCCATCATGGCCTTGGAGACGCGCTCGTTGGCGCTGGCCCAGATATCGATAACCTTGTTGTAACGTTCGCCCGCAGTTACCAGACCGGACAGGAACTGATCCTGGATCTCGGCAACTTCGGCTTCGGCAGACGCGATGATGTCTTTCTTGGCATCCGGGATGACCATGTCATCGATACCAACGGAAGCACCGGACAGCGCCGCGTAGTGGAAACCGGTATACATCAGCTGGTCAGCGAAGATAACGGTGTCCTTCAGCCCCTGCTTGCGATAGCAGGTGTTCAGCAGACGGGAGATGAGCTTTTTGCCCAGCGCCTTGTTGGATACGCATTTGATCCAGTTCTGCGGATTGGCTTCCAGATCGGCCTGCTCGGCAGCAGTCAGCACCTTCGGCTCGTCGATCAGGGCGTATTCCATACCTTTCGGCAGGATCAGGCTCAGGATCGCACGACCAACGGTGGTGTTCTTCATCTCGGTCTTGGCAACCAGCTCACCGTCTTCGTTCTTCACGTACTCGGTGATGCGGCACTTGACGCGAGCATGCAGGTCGGCCAGACCAGCACGGTACACTTTCTCGGCCTCTTTCGGGCCGGACAGCACCATACCTTCACCCTTCGCATTGATGCGGGCGCGGGTCATGTAGTACAGACCCAAGACCACGTCCTGAGAAGGAACGATGATCGGCTCACCGGAGGCTGGCGACAGGATGTTGTTGGTAGACATCATCAGCGCACGCGCTTCCAGCTGGGCTTCCAGGGTCAGCGGTACGTGAACCGCCATCTGGTCACCATCGAAGTCCGCGTTATACGCAGCACAAACGAGCGGGTGCAGCTGGATTGCCTTGCCTTCGACCAGAGTCGGTTCGAATGCCTGGATACCCAGACGGTGCAGAGTCGGTGCACGGTTCAGCAGAACCGGATGTTCGCGGATAACTTCGTCCAGGATATCCCAAACGACAGCTTCTTCGCGCTCCACCATCTTCTTGGCGGCCTTGATAGTGGTCGCCAGACCGCGGGTTTCCAGCTTGCCATAGATGAACGGCTTGAACAGTTCCAGCGCCATCTTCTTCGGCAGACCGCACTGATGCAGACGCAGAGTCGGGCCTACGGTGATAACGGAACGACCGGAGTAGTCGACACGCTTACCGAGCAGGTTCTGACGGAAACGACCCTGCTTACCCTTGATCATGTCGGCCAGGGATTTCAGCGGGCGCTTGTTGGAACCGGTGATGGCACGACCGCGACGGCCGTTATCCAGCAGCGCATCGACGGACTCTTGCAGCATACGCTTTTCGTTGCGCACGATGATGTCCGGAGCCGCCAGATCCAGCAGACGCTTCAAGCGGTTGTTACGGTTGATCACGCGACGGTACAGATCGTTCAGATCGGAAGTCGCGAAACGGCCGCCGTCCAGCGGTACCAGCGGACGCAGGTCCGGCGGCAGCACGGGCAGCACTGTCATGATCATCCACTCCGGCTTGTTGCCGGACTGCAGGAAAGCTTCCATCAGCTTCAGACGCTTGGTGGTCTTCTTGCGTTTGGTCTCGGAGTTGGTCTGATCCAGCTCCTCACGCATCGCTTTGACTTCACCTTCCAGATCGATGGCGCGCAGCAATGCCAGGATTGCTTCGGCACCCATCTTGGCGTCAAATTCGTCGCCCCACTCTTCCAGCGCATCCAGGTACTGCTCTTCAGAGAGCATCTGGCTGCGTTCGAGGTTGGTCATGCCCGGCTCGATAACTACGAAAGATTCGAAGTAAAGCACGCGCTCGATGTCGCGCAGGGTCATGTCCAGCAGCAGACCGATACGGGACGGCAGGGACTTCAGGAACCAGATGTGGGCAGTCGGGCTGGCCAGCTCGATGTGGCCCATACGCTCACGACGGACCTTGGTCTGGGTCACTTCAACGCCGCACTTCTCACAGATCACACCACGGTGTTTCAGGCGCTTGTACTTGCCGCACAGACACTCGTAGTCCTTCACCGGTCCGAAGATACGGGCGCAGAACAGACCATCACGCTCCGGCTTGAAAGTCCGGTAGTTGATGGTCTCAGGCTTTTTGACCTCACCGAATGACCAGGAGCGGATCATGTCAGGAGAGGCCAGACCGATCTTGATACTGTCAAACTCTTCGGTCTTGGTCTGAGCCTTCAAAAACTTGAGTAAGTCTTTCACGTGTTTCCCCTGTCAGGAGTCTAACCTCGGCGCCCCGGCTGCCAAAACAGCGGGGCGCCCACGTCAATTCTCGAACAATAAGAGCGAGCTCTTACTCTTCGTCCAGCTCGATGTTGATACCCAGAGAGCGGATTTCCTTCAGCAATACGTTGAAGGATTCGGGCATGCCCGGCTCCATACGGTGGTCGCCATCCACGATGTTCTTATACATCTTGGTACGGCCATTCACATCGTCAGACTTGACGGTCAGCATTTCCTGCAGGGTATATGCCGCACCGTAAGCCTCCAGGGCCCACACTTCCATCTCACCGAAACGCTGACCACCGAACTGAGCCTTACCACCCAGCGGCTGCTGGGTAACAAGGCTGTAAGAACCGGTAGAACGCGCGTGCATCTTGTCGTCGACCAAGTGGTTCAGCTTGAGCATGTACATGTAACCAACGGTTACTTTACGCTCGAAGCGGTTACCGGTACGGCCATCGAACAGATCAATCTGACCGGATTCCGGCAGATCGGCCAGCTTCAGCAGGGCTTTGATTTCGCGCTCTTTGGCACCATCAAACACTGGAGTAGCAACCGGCAGACCCTTACGCAGGTTACCCACCAGGGTACGTACGTCGTCATCAGACAGTTCGGCGATGTTCACTTGCTGGGTGTCCTTCTCGCCCAGGTCATAGACCTGTTGCAGGAAGTTGCGCATCTCGTGCAGCTCGCGCTGCTCTTTGACCATGCGATCGATCTTCTCGCCGATACCCTTGGCCGCAAGGCCCAGGTGCACTTCGAGGATCTGACCGATGTTCATACGTGATGGTACGCCCAACGGGTTCAGTACGATGTCGACCGGACGGCCGAACTCGTCATGAGGCATATCCTCGACCGGACAGATCTTGGAGATAACACCCTTGTTACCGTGACGGCCCGCCATCTTGTCACCCGGCTGGATGCGACGCTTGACTGCCAGATAAACCTTGACGATTTTCAGTACGCCCGGCGCCAGATCATCACCCTGGATAATCTTGCGACGCTTGTTCTCGAATTTCTTGTCGAACTCGGCTTTCAGCTCAACGTGCTGTTCAGCGATCTGTTCCAGTTCGGTCTGCTTGCCTTCGTCTTCGATGGCCAGTTCAAACCACTTGGAACGATCGAGCTTGTTCAGACGATCTTCGCTGTAACCGGCGGCCAGCAGCAGGTTGCGGGAGCGGCCGAAAATGCCGTCTTCCAGGATCTTGAACTCTTCGGTCAAGTCCTTCTTCGCTTCCTTCAGCTGCATCTCTTCGATTTCTTTGGCGCGCTTGTCTTTTTCCACGCCATCGCGGGTAAAGACTTGCACGTCAACCACGGTACCGTACACACCGTTCGGTACACGCAGGGAGGAGTCCTTCACATCGGACGCCTTCTCACCGAAGATGGCGCGCAGCAGCTTCTCTTCCGGCGTCAGCTGGGTTTCACCTTTCGGGGTTACCTTACCGACCAGAATGTCGCCGCCCTTCACTTCGGCACCCACGTAGACGATACCGGACTCGTCCAGCTTGGACAGAGCGGCTTCACCCACGTTCGGGATGTCAGCAGTGATCTCTTCCGGACCCAGCTTGGTGTCACGGGAGATACAGGCCAGTTCCTGGATATGGATGGTGGTCAGGCGATCTTCCTGAACAACACGCTCGTTCACCAGGATCGAGTCTTCGAAGTTGTAACCGTTCCACGGCATGAACGCGACGCGCATGTTCTGGCCCAGAGCCAGTTCACCCAGATCGGTGGACGGGCCGTCAGCCAGTACGTCGCCAGCCATGACCGGCTCACCCAACATCACGCAAGGACGCTGGTTGATACAGGTGTTCTGGTTGGAACGGGTGTACTTGGTCAGGTTGTAGATGTCGATACCGGCTTCGCCTGGCATCAGCTCATCTTCATTGACCTTCAGGACGATACGGGAGGCATCGACATAGTCGATTACGCCGCCACGCTTGGCTACTACGGTTACACCGGAGTCAACGGCCACAGCGCGTTCCATACCGGTACCTACCAGCGGCTTGTCAGCACGCAGAGTCGGTACAGCCTGACGTTGCATGTTTGAACCCATCAATGCGCGGTTCGCGTCATCGTGTTCCAGGAACGGGATCAGAGCCGCTGCCACAGATACGATCTGCTGCGGGCTCACGTCCATATACTGGATCTGGTCGGCGTTCATAAAGGTGGATTCACCTTTGTGACGGCACGGGATCAATTCATCTTTCAGACGGCCATCTTCGGTGGTCGCGGCGTTAGCCTGTGCGATCACGTACTTGCCTTCTTCAATAGCAGACAGGTAGTCCACTTCGTCGGTGATCACACCGTCAATGACCTTGCGGTACGGGGTCTCGAGGAAACCGTACTCGTTGGTACGAGAGTACACGGACAGAGAGTTGATCAGACCGATGTTCGGACCTTCAGGAGTCTCGATAGGGCACAGACGACCGTAGTGAGTCGGGTGTACGTCTCGGACTTCAAAGCCGGCACGCTCACGAGTCAAACCGCCCGGGCCCAGCGCGGAGATACGACGCTTGTGGGTCACTTCGGAGAGCGGGTTGTTCTGGTCCATAAACTGGGACAGCTGGCTGGAACCAAAGAACTCTTTGACTGCGGCGGAGATCGGCTTGGCGTTGATCAGATCCTGCGGCATCAGGGTGTCCAGGTCGCCCAGGGAGAGACGCTCCTTGACCGCACGCTCGACACGCACCAGACCGACGCGGAACTGGTTTTCAGCCATTTCACCGACAGAACGGATACGACGGTTACCCAAGTGGTCGATATCGTCCACTTCGTCGTTACCGTTACGGATGTCGATCAGGCGCTTCATCACATCGACGATGTCGTCTTTGGTCAGTACACCAGCGCCAGTCTCGTCTTCACGACCCAGACGGCGGTTGAACTTCATCCGACCTACGGTAGACAGGTCGTAACGCTCGGCGGAGAAGAACAGGTTTTCGAACAGCTGTTCTGCAGCTTCGCGAGTAGGCGGCTCGCCCGGACGCATCATGCGATAGATCTCGACCAGCGCTTCCAAACGGTTGGAGCTGGAGTCGACACGCAGGGTCTCGGACATGTAGGCACCGTGATCCAGTTCGTTGGTGAACAGAACCTCGAAATGCTTGAAGCCGGCTTGGGACAGGTTGGCGATCGCTTCCAGGCTCAGCGCCTGGTTGGCGGTCACGACCATCTCGCCAGTTTGCGGATGTGCGTAGTCCTTGGCAGCAACTTTGCCAACAACATACTCAACCGGTACCTCAATCTGGGTAACGGCGTCTTTTTCCAACTGACGGATGTGACGCGCAGTCACACGACGACCGGTCTCAACCACCACGGCGCCATTGGCCACGATGTCAAAGGTCGCAGTTTCACCACGCAGACGCTCCGGCACCAGATCCATCATCAACTTGCCATCTTTTACTTCAAAACCGATGGTCTCGAAGAAGGTGGCCAGGATTTGTTCGGAAGTGAAGTCCAGGGCGCGCAGAATAATGGATGCTGGCAGTTTGCGACGACGGTCGATACGGACAAACAGGTTGTCTTTCGCATCGAACTCGAAGTCCAGCCAGGAGCCACGGTAGGGGATAACGCGAGCGTTATACAGCACCTTACCGGATGAATGTGTTTTGCCTTTATCGTGGTCGAAGAAGACGCCCGGGCTGCGGTGCAGCTGGGAAACGATAACCCGCTCGGTACCATTGATAACAAAGGTGCCGTTCTCGGTCATGAGCGGAATTTCGCCCATGTATACTTCTTGTTCCTTGATGTCTTTGACGGTGCCGGCAGCTGCTTCACGGTCGTACAGAACCATACGAAGCTTGACACGCAGCGGCGCGGAGTAGGTCACTCCACGGATCTGGCATTCTTTTACGTCAAATACCGGCTCACCCAGGCGATAGCTGACATACTGAAGCTCAGCACTACCGGAGTAACTGGTGATCGGGAAAACGCTACGGAAAGCGGCCTCTAGGCCATATTCACCTTCCGGGTCAGCCTCGATGAACTGCTTGAAGGAGTCCAGCTGAATGGACAACAGATAAGGCGTGTCCAGTACCTGGTCTCGCTTACCGAAGTCCTTACGAATGCGTTTTTTTTCGGTATAAGAGTAAACCATAGGGTTCCTCAGCTCGCTGATAAGTGACCCACTCTGTCCCGCGGGACAGCTCTGTCTCAACACCGTTTTGTGTTGGCCCGGACGAAAGAAGACAGTCCGGATTGCTGGTGCACCGAGAGTCGTAAACGGTGTGAAATGCTCTCAGTCTACAGCGCAAAAAGGCTGGTGAACAAAAATTCACCAGCCCTAGCCTGTTTTATCAGGCTAATCTACATAAATGCAGATTATTTGATCTCAACAGAAGCACCGGCAGCTTCCAGCTCTTTCTTCAGAGCTTCAGCTTCGTCTTTGGAGACGGCTTCTTTCAGGTTAGCCGGAGCAGCTTCTACCAGATCTTTGGCTTCTTTCAGGCCCAGACCGGTAGCGCCACGAACGGCTTTGATGACGGCAACTTTGTTGGCACCGGCAGCAGTCAGAACTACGTCGAACTCGGTCTTCTCTTCTACTGCTTCAGCGGCCGGACCGGCAGCAACAGCAACAGCGGCAGAAACACCGAATTTCTCTTCCATAGCTTCGATCAGCTCAACAACTTCCATTACGGACATGGAAGCAACGGCTTCGATGATTTGGTCTTTAGTGATAGACATGACAAAAATTCCTGATGTTGAATAAACTCAAACAGCCTAAATAGGCGAGAATCAAGCAGCAGCTTGCTTCTGATCACGCACAGCAGCGATGGTACGAACCAGCTTGCCAGCAGAGGCTTCTTTCATAGTCGCCATCAACTTCGCAATTGCTTCGTCGTAGGTCGGCAGCGTGGCCAGACGATCAATTTGTGCTGCGGCGATAAACTCACCGTTAAAAGCGCCAGCCTTGATTTCGAACTTTTGGTTCGCTTTGGCAAACTCTTTGAACAGACGAGCAGCAGCGCCCGGGTGTTCGTTAGAGAAAGCAATCAAGGTAGGACCGGTAAATGCGTCGTTCAGGCACTCGTATTCGGTACCTTCTACCGCGCGACGCAGCAGGGTGTTACGCACAACGCGCATGTACACACCGGCTTCACGAGCGGTTTTACGCAGGACGGTCATCTTGTCTACAGTGACACCGCGAGAATCGGCAACAACTGCAGAAAGAGCGCCTTTGGCAGCTTCGTTGACTTCAGCAACAATTGCCTTTTTGTCTTCGAGTCCCAATGCCATTGGCTTAACTCCTGGATTGAATCCGGGTCAAATGACCCAGTACTGACACATCCCCCCTACCTTTACAACAGAGGGGAACGATGCGGTAGCAGGATTCCAGAAGAGAAAGAATCTTTCTCGCTGGGTTTCCGGCACCGTCTACGCAGGAAACATTAAGGCTTTACAGCCTCCTGCGGTCTTGGACGGAGGTCGAAACCCCCAACCAATCAAGGCGCAAAATTATAGATTAAATTTTGCGCCTTGTAAAACCCATCAATTAGGCCTGAGCTTCCAGAGAAGCTTGGTCTACGGCAACACCGGCACCCATGGTGGTGGAGATGCTGACTTTCTTGATGAATTGACCTTTGGCGGAAGAGGGCTTGCCTTTTTTCAGGGCAACCAGCAGAGCTTCCAAGTTTTCTTTCAGCTGAACTTCGTTGAAAGAAACCTTACCCAGAGTGGTATGGATGATACCATTCTTGTCGTTACGGTAACGAACCTGACCAGCCTTGGCGTTCTTGACAGCTTCGGCAACGTTAGGAGTTACAGTACCAACTTTCGGGTTCGGCATCAGGCCGCGCGGGCCCAGGATTTGACCCAGTTGACCAACAACGCGCATGGCATCCGGGGATGCGATAACTACGTCGAAGTTCATCTCGCCTTTCTTAACCAGATCGGCCAGGTCATCCATACCTACCAGGTCAGCACCGGCAGCTTTAGCTGCTTCGGCATTGGCACCTTGGGTAAATACGGCAACGCGTACATCACGACCGGTACCGTGCGGCAGTACAGTAGCACCACGTACGTTCTGGTCAGATTTACGAGCGTCGATACCCAGGTTGACAGCAACGTCAACGCTTTCAACGAACTTGGCGGTAGCCAGTTCTTTCAGCAGGGCAATGGCTTCGTTGATGGAGTACTCTTTGGTACCGTCAACTTTTTCGCGAATAACGCGCATACGCTTGGAAAGTTTAGCCATTGTCTTAATCCTCCACTACCAGACCCATGGAACGAGCGGAGCCTGCGATGCAACGTACTTTTGCATCCAGATCGGCACCGGTCATATCCGGTTCTTTGGTCTTGGCGATTTCTTGCAGCTGGGCTACGGTCACCTTACCAACCTTGTCTTTGTTCGGCTTGGCAGAACCAGACTTGATGCCAGCAGCTTTCTTCAGCAGGAAGGAAGCAGGCGGAGTCTTGGTTTCGAAGGTGAAGGAACGGTCGCTGTAAACGGTGATCACGACCGGGGTCGGTGAACCTTTTTCCAGCTTTTCTGTACGAGCGTTGAACGCCTTACAGAATTCCATGATGTTAACACCGTGTTGACCCAGTGCAGGACCAACGGGAGGAGACGGGTTGGCTGCACCAGCAGCAACCTGCAGCTTGATATAAGCTGTGACTTTCTTAGCCATTAGGAAATTACCTCAAAAATGGGTTCTAGCGCCTCGGAGACATGCTCCTGCAAACGGCTCCCCAACTAATAAAGGGGCAGCGAATTATAGAGATATTCGCTGCCCCTGACAACTGTTGAGTGAACAGAAATCAATCAGCCCTTTTCGACCTGACCGAAATCCAGCTCAACGGGAGTAGAGCGACCGAAGATCAGTACAGAAACCTTCACGCGGCTCTTCTCGTAGTCCACCTCTTCAACGGTTCCATTGAAGTCGGCAAACGGACCATCGGCAACCCGCACCATTTCACCCGGTTCAAACAGGGTTTTCGGACGCGGCTTGTCGTGGGCATCCTGCAGACGGTTCAGGATGGCATCGGCCTCTTTGTCGGAGATCGGTGCCGGACGGTCGGAAGTACCGCCGATGAAGCCCATGACGCGTGGTACGTTACGCACCAGGTGCCATGTGGTTTCATCCATGATCATCTGAACCAGGACATAGCCCGGGAAAAACTTGCGCTCACTCTTGCGCTTCTGGCCTGCACGCATCTCGACCACTTCTTCGGTCGGGACCAGTACTTCACCGAACATGTCTTCCATGCCATGCATCTTGATATGCTCGCGCAGGGATTTGGCGACACGGCCTTCATAGCCGGAAAACGCCTGCACGACATACCATCTCATACGCTGTTCACGTTGTTCAGTCATGGCTTATCCTTACACACCGGTAATCAGGTTGACCAACCAGACCAAGGCGCCGTCCAGAACGAACAGCAGCAGCCCCATCACGGCGGTCACAGCCAGCACAATCAGGGTTGTCTGAATGGCTTCCTGACGGGTTGGCCATACGACCTTGCGGACTTCCAGGCGAGACTCACGGGCGAATGCCAGTGTTGCCTTCCCTTTGGTGGTTTGCAGGGCTACTGCACCGGCAGCAGCGATGACAATGACCACACCCAAGGCGCGGACGGCAGCAATAACATCGCTCAGTAGATAATTACCTACTACAGCGGCCACCAGGATAATGAAAACCAGGCCCCAAAGCAGGGTATCCTTGCTTCCGCCCTGGTTCTCAGAACTAACACTCATACAACCCACCTGTATCTGACGTAACCAAAGACACAAAAGCCCCGTACGAGACGAGGTATATGGCAGGGGCGGCAGGACTCGAACCCGCAACCATCGGTTTTGGAGACCGCTGTTCTACCAATTCGAACTACGCCCCTGCATAAGAAAGCCCCTATTATAGGGGCTTTGCTTTATTTATGTAAGCCAAAGATTAAGCGATAACTTTAGCTACAACACCAGCACCTACGGTACGGCCACCTTCACGGATAGCGAAACGCAGGCCGTCGTCCATTGCGATCGGTGCAATCAGGGTAACAACCATCTTGATGTTGTCGCCCGGCATTACCATCTCTACGCCTTCCGGCAGTTCGATGGTACCGGTCACGTCGGTAGTACGGAAGTAGAACTGCGGACGGTAGCCTTTGAAGAACGGGGTATGACGACCACCTTCTTCTTTGGACAGCACGTACACTTCAGATTCAAACTTGGTGTGCGGCTTGATGGTGCCCGGCTTGGCCAGTACCTGACCACGCTCTACGTCTTCACGCTTCACGCCACGCAGCAGTGCACCGATGTTCTCGCCTGCACGACCTTCGTCCAGCAGTTTGCGGAACATTTCAACGCCGGTACAGGTGGTCTTGGTGGTATCTTTGATACCAACGATTTCCACTTCTTCACCAACTTTAACGATACCGCGCTCTACACGACCGGTAACTACAGTACCACGGCCAGCGATAGAGAATACGTCTTCGATCGGCATCAGGAACGGCTGGTCAATCGCACGCTCCGGCTCCGG
>NZ_JAAKUB010000040.1:0-17226 GCF_049174935.1 Aeromonas sp. 600886
TGCTGCGGGAGTGGAATTCTACTCAACCGCCCTCTCGAGTCAAGCCTTATTTTCAAAGGCTTTTCGAGGTTATCGACTTGGCTTTCTGCGTTGCCGCTTGCCCTGTCGATGGAGGCGCATTATAGGGAACAGATTCTTTCTGGCAACCCCTCTCCTGCAATAAAATTGCAAAAAACTGCACTTTTTTAGTTATTCATCTCCAACCACAGCTTTTATACAAACTTATCCACAGAAATGAGTTCCAGGTTGCTAGAATGGCCGAAAACAAGGAGGCCAAGATGGACTTGCGACTGAGACCTTACAAGGAAAAACGCCCACAACTGGGCAAACGGGTGTATGTAGACCCCTGCGCAACACTGGTGGGCGATATCGAGTTGGCCGATGATGCCAGCATCTGGCCCATGGTGGCGGCGCGGGGGGATGTGAACCATATCCGCATCGGCGCCCGCAGCAATATTCAGGACGGCACTGTGCTGCACCTGACTCGCAAGAGCGCCAGCAACCCAACCGGCTATCCGCTGCTGATCGGTGAAGATGTCACTGTGGGTCACAAGGCGATGCTTCACGGCTGCACCATCGGCAACCGGGTGCTGGTCGGCATGGGTGCCATTCTGCTTGATGGCGTCGTGGTTGAAGATGATGTGATGATCGGCGCAGGTTCACTGGTGCCACCGGGCAAGCGACTCGAGTCGGGCTTTCTATATATAGGGAATCCCGTTAAACAGGCTCGCCCGCTCAAACCGGCCGAGCTCGCCTTCCTCAAAACCTCGGCGGACAACTATGTCCTGCTCAAGGATGAGTATCTGCAAGAGACGTTATAGGAACGGCAGAGATGAAGAAGCCCGGCATGATGCCGGGCTTCGCTTCTTATATAGCTATATAGCCGTGCAGAACGGCTGACCGGAAATCAGTGGGCCTGATCCCAGTTGTCACCGGTACCCGCTTCAACCAGCAGCGGCACATGCAGTTCGGCTGCGGCCGACATCTTCTCCTTGATGATGGCGGTGTACTCCTCCAGCTTCTCTTCGCGGATCTCGAACACCAGTTCATCGTGTACCTGCATCAGCATGCGGATCGACTCATCCTCGATACCGCGGATCCAGCTATCCACGTTGATCATGGCGCGCTTGATGATATCGGCGGCCGTGCCCTGCATCGGGGCGTTGATGGCGGCCCGTTCGGCAGCCTTGCGCAGACCGGCGTTGCGGGACTTGATATCCGGCAGATAGAGGCGACGACCAAACAGGGTCTCGACATACCCCTGGGCTTCCGCCTGCTGACGGGTGCGCTCCATATACTCCAGCACGCCCGGGTAGCGCTCGAAGTAGAGATCCATGTACTTCTGCGCTTCGGCACGACCGATCCCCAGCTGCTTGGCCAGACCGAAGGCACTCATGCCGTAGATGAGGCCGAAGTTGATCGCCTTGGCACTGCGGCGCATGTCGCTGGTCACCGCCTCGAGCGCCACCCCGAACACCTCGGCGGCGGTCGCCTTGTGGATGTCCTTGCCTTCGGCGAAAGCGGTCAGCAGACCCTTGTCGCCGGAGAGGTGCGCCATGATGCGCAGCTCGATCTGGGAGTAGTCCGCCGCCACCAGCTTGTAACCGGCGCACGGGATGAAGGCCTGCCGGATGCGGCGCCCCTGTTCGTTGCGTACCGGGATGTTCTGCAAGTTGGGATCGGTGGAGGAGAGCCGGCCGGTCGCCGCCACCGCCTGATGATAGGAGGTGTGCACCCGCCCGGTCTGCGGCTTGATCATCAGCGGCAGCTTGTCGGTGTAGGTGGACTTGAGCTTGGCCAGCCCACGGTGCTCCATCAGCAGTTGCGGCAGCTCATAGGTCTCCGCCAGCTCGGCCAGTACCTCTTCCGCAGTGGATGGGGCACCCTTGGGGGTCTTTTTGATGATCGGCAGCCCCAGCTTGGTGAAGAGGATCTCCCCCAGCTGCTTGGGCGAGGAGAGATTGAACTCCTGCCCTGCCAGCTCGTGAGCCTGTTTCTCCAGCTCTGCCAGACGCACTTCGATCTCCTGGCTCTGCTGATGCAGCAGCTTGGGTTCGATGGTGGTACCGAGCCGCTCCATCCGCGCCAGCACCGGCAGCAGCGGCAGTTCGATCTCGCTGAACACCTTGGCGAGACCCGGCTCGGCAGAGAGCTTGCCCCACAGCGCCTGATGCAGACGCAGGGTGATGTCGGCATCTTCCGCCGCGTAAGGAGCCGCCTGCTCCAGCTCGATCTGGTTGAAGGTGAGCTGCTTGACCCCCTTGCCGGCGATCTCTTCGAACGAGATGGTCTCGGCGTTCAGATACCTGCGGGCCAGTGAATCCATGTCGTGACGGCTGGCGGTGGAGTTGAGCACGTAGGACTCGAGCATGGTGTCGTAGGCGATACCCTGCAGCTCGATACCGTGATTGAGCAGCACGTTGCGGTCGTACTTGAGGTTCTGCCCCACCTTGAGACGGGTCGGGTCTTCCAGCAGCGGTTTGAGCTTGCCCAGTACCACGGCCTCGCTCAGCTGTACCGGTGCCCCCAGATAGTCGTGGCCAAACGGCACATAAGCAGCCTTGCCCGGCTCAACCGCGAAGGAGACACCGACGATCCGCGCCTCCATATAGTCGAGACTGGTGGTTTCGGTATCGAAGGCAAACAACGGTGCCGCTTTCAGCTGTTCCAGCCAGCCGTCAAACTCGGCTTCGTCCAGAATGCAGCGGTAGTCGGTTTCGATGGCGGCAACCGGAGCGGCGCTCTCATCGCCAGCCTCGTCTTGTCCGGCGCTCTCGCTGCCCTCTTCACCACCGGATTCCAGCTCCTTGATCAGGTTGCGCAGCTCGTATTCGCGATAGACCGCCAGCAGGGACTCCTTGTCGACCGGCTTGAGCAACAGCTCTTCCAGACTCTGTTCCAGCTCGACATCGGTCTTGATGGTCGCCAGTCGATAGGAGAGGCGAACCTGCTCCTCCTGCTCGCGGAACTTGTCGGCGAACGCCTTGGAGCCACGGAAGCCGAGCGCAGCTACCTTGTCGAGGTTGGCGGCAATCTCGTCGATGCTGCCAATCCCCTGCAACAGGGCCAGTGCAGTCTTTTCACCGACGCCGGTCATGCCGGGAATGTTGTCGACCTTGTCCCCCATCAGAGCCAGATAGTCGATGATGAGCTCGGGCGGTACGCCAAACTTCTCGATCACCCCTTCCCTATCGGTCTTCACATCTTTCATGGTGTCGATCAGGGTGACATGGTCGGAGACCAGCTGTGCCATATCCTTGTCACCTGTGCTGATCAGTACCGGCAGCTGCTTCTCGGTCGCCTGGCGGGCCAGGGTGCCGATCACGTCGTCAGCCTCCACCCCCTCCACCATCAGGAAGGGGAAGCCCATCGCCTTGATCATCTGGTGGATAGGCGCGACCTGGCTGCGCAGATCGTCCGGCATGCTGGCACGGGTCGCCTTGTACTCGGGATAGATGTCATCGCGGAAGGTCTTGCCCTTGGCATCAAACACCACGGCCACATGACAGTCAGGATATTGCTTGCGCAGGCTGCGCATCATGTTGGCCATGACACGGACGGCGCCGCTTGGCAAACCGGTCGATGTGCGCAGATCGGCCTGCTGGGAGGCGAAGAAGGCGCGGTAAAGATAAGAGGAGCCGTCGACCAGAATAAGGGGGTTGCTAGGGGCCATGAAATCGTCCTGCCAGAGATAAACAGCCGCTAGGATGCCACAGGCCCCCCCTCACACCAAGGGGCGTAGCAACAGTACACAACGCCTGATAACTGGACTCAGCCTGTGGATAACTCTGTGTTCAAAAATGGAGTGCATCAGAGTGCACAGTGACAAAACTGTGCATAAGAATATAAAAAACCATTAAAAACAATATATTGAGATCGCAAAAACCGATCGCAAGACAGTTAGAATGATCTCGATCAATGTGGAAAAAGATTTAAGGGAGTAGGTACGGCAGGATCCAAAACGAAACAATCCTAGCACAGCAAGATGACTTGACCAGCGGAGGGCGAGCGATAACCATACAAAAGTACAACAATCCATCCTGGCTCACATTTTCAACAACGAGGAGTTTGCCATGAAAAAAGTGGCCGTGATTTTGAGTGGCTGCGGTGTCTTTGACGGGGCCGAAATCCACGAGGCCGTCATCAGCCTGCTGGCGCTGGCCCGTCAGGGAGCCGCCGTCCAGTGCTTCGCCCCGAACGTGGTACAGCTCCATGTCATCAACCACCTGACCGGTGAAGTGAGCGAGGGAGAGAGCCGCAATGTGTTGGTCGAAGCGGCCCGCATCTGCCGTGGTCAGATAAAGGATGTGGCCGAGCTGGATGCGGTAGATTATGACGCCCTGCTGGTGCCCGGTGGCTTTGGCGCTGCCAAAAACCTGTGCGACTTCGCAATCAGGGGCGCCGAATGCCAGATCCAGCCCGATGTGCTGAAAGCGTGCCAGAGCTTTGCCAAAGCCAATAAACCGGCCGCCTATATCTGCATCGCGCCCGCCATGATCCCGCTGATATATGGTGCTGGAACGCTGGCGACCATCGGCCATGACGAGGGCACCGCCAACGCCATCGAGGAGATGGGTGGCAGCCATCTCAACTGCCCGGTCAACGAGTTTGTGGTGGATCAGGAGCGCAAGGTGATCTCCACCCCCGCCTACATGCTGGCCAACAACATAGTCGAAGCCGCGGACGGCATCGAGAAGACAGTCAAACAACTGCTGGCGCTGTAATTCCCATCCCGCCAAAACAAAAATAGACGGGCCGCTCATAGAGCGGCCCGTTTTCAATTCTGCCTGAAGGCGATGAATTAGATGGTTTCGCCCATCTGATCCATTTTACCCAGCAGGGCACGCAGACGCTCCTGCCAAGCAGCGTGCTCGTTACGCAGCTGATGGTTCTCGTCTTGCAGCTTGCTGTTCTGTTCTTTCAGCTCGTCCAGCTCCATCTTCAGCAGGGAGATGTTGTCGACAGCGGATTGTACTTTGGATTCGAGTTGCTCAAGGACTTCTAGTGACATATGCATACCTGTTTGTTCAATTGCGATGCCCCACAGAGGGCGATTCAAGCGCGTGGAGCCAGCATACCCCGAGCCTATCGGCACAAACAAGCCAGTGCGCTGTAAAATGCGCCTTCCATAGATGTATTGTCTAAATATGCGTCTATTTTTCTCGCATCCTGCGCCCGAGCCGCGACAACACTCTAAACCGTACCTAAAAAGCGCCGCTACCAACGCATCATTGATGCCATCCTGATGGCACGGTCGCTATCCATGCAAGGCGATATAAGCCCCCAGCAACAGACAGGCGACCACATACATCAGCAGGCCGTAAAGCAGGTTCCAGCGCAGGATCAGCCCGGCACTGAGGTTGTAACGGGAGGCCAGCGCCAGATTGGATCCGGAGAGCGGACTGGTGCCGGTGGCAAGCCCCCATCCCAGCAGGAAACACATACCGAGCAGGCTGGGATCCGGCGCCAACGGCCAGAGCAGTGGCGCCAGCCC
This sequence comes from Aeromonas sp. 600886, assembly GCF_049174935.1. Classification (NCBI taxonomy): domain Bacteria; kingdom Pseudomonadati; phylum Pseudomonadota; class Gammaproteobacteria; order Aeromonadales; family Aeromonadaceae; genus Aeromonas; species Aeromonas sp. 600886. Next base: position 5,495 of record NZ_JAAKUB010000040.1, read on the forward strand.
GGAGATACTGATGAGCGGATGCACCCCGACGATGGCCACCAGCAGGATCAGCAGCAGAGTGAGGGATGCCTCCAGCCAGCCAAAGTGGTTGAACAGCGGCAGGCCGTGACCGGCACCGAAATCGATGACCGACAGCGCACTGTTGATGCCTGCCGCCAACAAACCGGCCCCCAGAAACAGCACCAGCTGACCGCCGATGGCGGGGAAACGCTCCACCACCTGCCGCTTGAGGGCCGCCTTGCGCCCTGTCCTCGGCATAAAGAGCAGCGCCAGCAGCGGGGCCACCAGTGCGATCACCGCCAGAATGCCGAGCTGGGGCCAGATCTGCTTGATGAGCAGTACCAGCAACGCCAGCGTGACTGGCAACCCCAGTGTCTGCAACCGCAGCGGATAACCGGCAAAGTCGGCCACTCCGGTCCTCTCCACCTGCCAGGCAGTCAGCCCCATCGCCAGCAAGGCGGCGAGGATCCCGAACGGCAGAATATGGGAGAGCTGCAAGCCCGGCGCATAGGTGAGCGCCACCGCCATGGCGACAAAGAAGGGTGACCAGAAGGCGGCGGCACAGAAGATCCGGCTCAGCACCATCACCTGACGCCGCTCCAGGGTGCCATTACGCTCCAGCCGATCGCCGATGATAAAGAGCACCGAGAGATTGATGACCGCCCCCAGCAGATTGAGGCTGGCCATGGTGCTCCACAGCCCTTTGCGCCCGGTCCAGGAGGTGGTGCCGGTCAGCAAGCCGGAAGTGGCAAGGTTGAGGGTGCTCACCGCGGCAAACATGGTGAGCATATTGATATTGGGCAGCAGCCAGTCACCGGCAATGAGGGTCGCGCCCTGCCACCAGGAGAAGATCAACAGCAGCAGGGCGGCACTATACAGGGCCAGCGCCTGCCGCCTGGCGGCCCCTACCAGCCAGGGCCAGGTGAGCAGTGACGCCCCCCAGGCTGCAATGGCCGCGGGCCAGGGGGAGAGACCCAGATAGAGATGAAGCAGGTTGAGCAGCCACATCCCCAAAATCAGATAACCCGACCAGCGTTTGGCCATCGACGCCTCCGGTCAGGAGATCAGAGACACTGATCCATATCCAGTGAAGGCTTGTCGCACTCCGGACGGCCGACGATCTTGGCGGGTACGCCAGCAACCGTGGTATGAGGTGGCACCGGGTTGATCACCACGCTGCCGGCGCCGATTTTGGCACCCACGCCCACTTCGATATTGCCGAGCACCTTGGCGCCCGCCCCTATCATCACCCCTTCGCGGATCTTGGGGTGGCGATCGCCGCTCTCCTTGCCGGTACCACCGAGGGTAACGCTCTGCAGGATGGAGACATCATCTTCAATCACCGCCGTCTCGCCCACCACTATGCCGGTGGCATGGTCAAACATGATGCCCTTGCCGATGCGGGCGGCCGGGTGCACATCCACCCCGAACACCACCGAGATCTGGTTCTGCAGATAAAGAGCCAGCGAGCGGCGCCCCTGACGCCACAGCCAGTTGGCGACCCGATACCCCTGCAGGGCATGGAACCCCTTGAGGTAGAGCAGCGGGGTGGAGAAGAGGTCGACCGCAGGATCGCGCTCCTGCACGGCGCAGATGTCGGCCGCCACTACCGTCAGCAGCTCGGGCTCGCTGCGCAGGGCCAGCTCGATCACCTCGCGCAGGGCGATGGCGGGCATGGTGGCGCTGTCGAGTTTGTTGGCCAGCTGGAAGCTCAGCGCCGAACGCAGATTCTTGTGATTGAGAATGGTGGAGTGGAAGAAGCTGGCCAGCATCGGCTCCTGGGCCGCCATGCACTCCGCTTCTTGCTGAATTTTGTGCCAAGTTTTGGCAACCAGTTCATCCATGTTGCAGCCTACTGTTGTTCTGGGTGAGGGCTCTGTTGTTCTTTTGTCAGCACCGAGATGGGGTCCATGTGGATGATGACATCCATCCGCTCGAATGCCTGGCGAACCGCCAGCTCGGCTTCATCGGCGATCTGATGGGCCTTGACCAGGGGGATCTGATCATCCAGTTCCAGATGCAACTGTACGAATCGGGTCGGCCCGGATTGACGGGTGCGCAGGTCATGTACGCCGTGTACCCCTTCGACGGCGCAGCAGAGGGCCATTATTCTCGCTTGTTCTTCCGCTGGCAACTGACGATCGAGCAGGGCCTGCACCGACTCGTAGCCGATATGTCCCGCCCCCCACAACAGGAACAACCCGATCAGGATGGCAAACAGGCCGTCAGCCCAGTACCACCCCTGCCCCGCCAGCACCAGCGCCAGCAAGACACCGGCGTTGAGCAGCAGATCGGAGCGGTAGTGCAACATGTCCGCCTTGATGGCCACGCTGTTGGTCTTGCGAATAACGAAACTCTGGAAACTGACCAGCAGCAGGGTCAGCACAATGGAACCGCCACTAACCCAGAGACCCGCCTCTAACCGTTCAATAGGTGCCTGTTTGAGCAGGGAGGAGATGCCGTGCATCACCAGCAGCAATGCGGAACCGGAGATAAAGGCCGACTGGATCAGCCCCGCCAGAGACTCCGCCTTGCCGTGACCGAAGCGGTGTTCATCATCGGCGGGGGCCAGCGCATAGCGAATGGCCAGCAGGTTGATGATGGAGGCACTCACATCCATAAAAGAGTCGGTGAGCGACGCCAGCAGGGTCGACGAGTCGGTCATCAGCCAGGCGATCAGTTTGCCGATGATGAGCAGGGTGGCAGTCGTGACGGCCGCCATGCTGGCAAAGGTAACCCAACGGGAATATTGTTGATGGCTCAAAACCGGCTTTCCTCTGGCGATGAAAAACTTATTATACCCTGACCCCGGCGTCAGTTTGGCGCGAAAATCTGCGGAATAACACCCGATGAACAGAATACTCCTGGTCGACGACGATCTTGAATTGACCCAGCTGCTCACCGAAATTCTGACCCTGGAAGGATTTCAGGTCACGGTCGCCGAGGATGGTGAAGAGGGGCTGCAACGGCTGGCGGAGCAGGGCTTCGATCTGGTGCTGCTGGACGTGATGATGCCCAAACTCAACGGCTTTGCCATGCTGACCAAGCTGCGCAAGACCCATGAAACCCCGGTGCTGATGTTGACCGCTCGTGGCGACAGCCAGGATCGGGTTAACGGTCTGGAAGCGGGTGCCGACGACTATCTGGCCAAGCCGTTCGACGATCGGGAGCTGCTGGCCCGGGTTCGCGCCATCCTGCGCCGTACCCAGAGTGCCCCGCCCCAGCGTGGCAGCTCCTCCGACGAAGTGCACTTCATGGATATCGTGCTGCAACCCGGCCTGCAGCAGGCCCGCTGCGGCGTACAACTGCTGGAGCTGACCGCCACCGAATTCGGGCTGCTGGAGTGCCTGCTGCGCAATCCCGGCCAGATTGTCAGCAAGAGCCACCTCTCCGAACAGGTGCTTGGCAAGAAGCTGGAGCCCTTCGATCGGGCCATCGACATGCACCTGAGCAACCTGCGCAAGAAGCTGCCGGACCGCAGTGATGGCCAGCCCCGCTTCAAAACCGTACGGGGGCGCGGTTACCTGTGGCTAGAGCAAGAATAAAGAGTACCAGCTCCCTCAACGGCATATCGACCCACATCTTCCTCTGGTTCTGGTTCATGCTGCTGGTGATGCTGGCCGCCGTGATCAGCCTGCCCACTCTGGATCCTCGCAACCAGATCCCGCTGCCGACCCATGAGGCGGTGCGAATGCAGAAAAATGTGCAGGCCCTGCTCAACGCTGCCGATCCGAATCAGGATTTCGATCTGGCCAAAACGATGGACAAGATCGCCATGCTCCCGGTGGACAATGTCTACCTGCGCGACGAGAGGGGGCAGATCCAGTCCACCACCCATCCGCGCAAGTTTGTGGTGCGCTTTATGGTGGACGCCGATGACCCGGCCAAACCCATGCTGGGCAACGAGGATCGCAAGGCGATCGCTGGTCCCTTCCTGATGGAGCACCGCGGCCATCGCTATCACGTCTATTTCGGCCTCAATGCCGAGAACCCCTACCTGTTCCTGTTCATACAGGTGCTGGATCACCCGATCCGCATTCTGGGCATCTCGATGCTGGTCAGCACCCCGCTCTGCCTGCTGCTCGCCTGGCGGCTGACCCGCCCCATCCTGCAGTTGCAGAAATCGGTCTCCCAACTGGCGGCCGGCAATCTGGAGGTACAGATCCCCAATCTGGGACGGGGCGACGAGATCGGCCAGCTGGCGGATAACGTCAGCCGCATGGTGGAGACGCTCAAGAGCATGATCCAGAAGCAGAAACAGCTGCTTTCCGATATCTCCCACGAGCTGCGCAGCCCCCTCACCCGGATGCAACTGGCGCAGGCGCTGATCCGCCGCAAGCAGGGTGACAGCGCCGAGTTGGCGCGGATCGAATCGGAGATCGGGCGGCTGGACAAGCTGATCGGCGATCTGCTGGATCTGTCTCGGGTGCAGCAGCATGTGGAGGCCCCCATCGTGCAGCCGCTGGCCGACCTGCTGGAGCCCATCCTCGAAGATGCCATGTTCGAGGCAAACCAGAGCGGCAAACAGCTCAGACTGCCGCCACTGCCCGCAGAGTCGATCCAGATGTGGCCAGAGCTGCTGGCCCGGGCGGTGGAGAACCCCCTGCGCAACGCCCTCAAATATGCCCGCGAGTTCATCAAGGTGGACTGGTATCGGGAAGGACTGGAGTGGGTTATGACCATTCGGGATGACGGCCCAGGGGTGCCTGACGAGCAACAGGCGCTGCTGTTCCAGCCCTTCTTCCGGGTCGATGATGCCCGCAACGCCAAGACTGGCGGCACCGGGCTGGGGCTGGCCATCGCCTCGGAGGCGATCCAGCGCCACGGCGGCACCATTGCGGCCAGCAACAATCATCCCACCGGGCTGACCATCACCATCCGCTTGCCCATCGCCTGATCCTTTTCATCCGGACGGGCGCTGGGTATGCTGGCGCCCCTTCTTGGCTTTACATCTCTTTGCAGGAGCTCGTCATGCTCGATATCGTCCTCTACCAGCCGGAAATTCCGCCCAACACCGGCAATATCATCCGGCTTTGCGCCAATACCGGTTACCGGCTCCATCTGATCGAGCCGCTGGGATTTGAGTGGGATGACAAGCGGGTAAAGCGGGCGGGACTCGACTATCACGAGTTTGCCGAGGTGAAGCGCTGGCCAAGCTATGAGGCTTTTCTGGCTGCCGTGGCGCCCAAGCGGGTGTTTGCCTGCACCACCAAGGGCCGCACCGCGCACTCGGCAGCACAATATGCCCTTGGCGATGCCCTGCTGTTTGGCCCGGAGAGTCGCGGCCTGCCCATCGAGATCATCGAGAGTCTGCCATTCGAGCAGCGGCTGCGCATCCCTATGGTGCCCCAGAGCCGCAGCATGAACCTCTCCAACGCGGTGTCAGTCTTCGTCTACGAGAGCTGGCGCCAGCTCGGCTACGACGGTGCCATGTAAGCGCCACCGATGATCAGTGGCGGGCGTCGATCAGGCGCCCGCTGCGCTCCAGCCGCCAGCAAGTAACCCCCAGCGACAGACCTCGCCCCACCATCAGCGCCGCCATCGCTGCCCATAACGCGGCCACGCCCCACGACTGACAGAGCCACCAGATCGGGAAGAAGCCGCCAAACGCGGCCAGCAACATGCTGTTGCGCATCTCCCGCGCCCGGGTCGCCCCGATAAATACGCCATCCAGCAGGAAGCACCAGACCGCCAGCAAGGGCATGGCGATCAGCCAGGGAAGCTGACGATGTGCCTCCGCCACCACGGCCGGAATGTCGGTGATATAGCCGATAAGGTGGGCACCAAAGAGGGCAAACACCAGGGTAAAACCACTGGCAATGAGGGCGGCCCAGCCCAGATTGAGCACGATGGCCTCCCGCAGTTTCTGCCGATCCCGCTGACCGATGGCTCGTCCTACCATGGCCTCCACCGCATAGGCAAAACCATCGAGTCCGTAGGAGATAAGCATCTGGAAGTTGAGCAGCACCGCATTGGCGGCCACCGCCACGTCCCCCAATCGTGCCCCTTGCAAGGTCATAAAGGCAAAGCAGAGCTGCAAACAGAGGGAGCGCAGGAAGATATCGCGGTTGAGGCCGAGCAACCGCACCATGGGCGCAAGCTGCCGCCAGCGCTGCCAGCCATCCTGCCACACCGTCGGCGCCAGTTGCCGCAGCTGACGGCGTACCAGCCAGATACCGACTGCCAGCGCGCAGTAGTCCGCCATGACCGAGGCTGCCGCCACACCCCGCACCTGCCAGCCGAGTCCCAGCACAAACAGGGCATCGAGCGCCATATTGACCAGATTGGTGAGGATCAGCATCACCATGGGGCTGCGGGCATCCTGCATCCCCAACAGCCAGCCCATGATCACCAGATTGCAGAGCGCCGCCGGGGCGCTCCAGATCCGCACCGCCACATATTGGCCCGCATAAAGCTGCACCTCGGGCGAGCCGCCACTCAGGGCGATCAGCCGTGGCAACAGCGGGAAGAGCAACAGCAGCAGCGTCAGGCCGAGAGCAATGGCCAGACCCAGCGCCCGCAGCAGGGTATCGAGCTGGGCACGACCGTCGGCGGCGCCGTGCGCCTGCGCCGTCAGGCCGGTGGTCGACATCCGCAAGAAGCCGAGCAGCCAGAAGATGAGGTTGATCAGGGTCGCACCGACCGACACGCCCCCCAGAAACCAGGCCTGACCGAGATGACCGATCACCCAGGTGTCCACCAGCCCCAGCAAGGGGGTGGTGATATTGGAAAAAACCATGGGCAGGGCGAGCGCAAAGACAGCGCGGTGGCGAGAGGGGTCTCGCCACCAGGGGGCAACAGCTGGGGTCACGCTCAGTGGCCTGCCAGCTTCAGAATGCGGGCGAAGTCAGAGAGCATGGTGGCCATCTGCACCCGGGGCACCTGACCCGGCGCCACTTGCGGACGGAATACCGCCTGCAGCTTGCCCTTGGGATTGATGAGCACGATGGAGGCGGAGTGATCGATCAGGTAATCCTTCTCCCCCTGATTAGCGATGGAGTAGATGAGCCCCAGATTGCGCACGAACGGGAACAGCTTGTCGTGGGGGGCAGTGGCCGCCTTGAACTCGGGATTGAAGAAGGCGGTATAGGTCTTGAGGCGTGGAATGTCGTCACGCTGGGGATCCGCCGAGATAAACACCACCTGACTGTCGGGCGCCATTTTCTTCAGCTGGTCATAGACGGAGCGCATATCTGCCAGGGTGGTGGGGCAGATATCGGGGCAGAAGGTGTAGCCGACAAACAGGAAGGTCCAGTGCCCCTTCAGGTTGGCAGGGGTGAACGGCTGGTTGTCCGCATCGGTAAAGGCGAACTCATTGATGTCCCGCCCCGCCGGATAGTAGTCGGCCTGTTCCGGCTGCTCTGGCTGCGTGGCGTAAAACACCAGGATCAGGCAGGCTGTCAGCAGCAGAAAGAGCAGGGGATAGCGGAGCTTCATCATAACAAGAGACCCTTTCAGTTCGAGGCAGATGGCCAGCAGTGACCGGACAAGAGGGGGGCATTGTACCCCAGCGAGCCGCCAAGGTGGTTCAACCTTGTGCAACGCCCTGTCAGGAGTCGACCATTTGGCATAATTAATCGCCAGTTGCGGCCATAAAAAAACCGGCCCCCTCGGGTGCCGGTTATGGATGGATTTGTTTGTCTCTTCTGCTCAGGGGCGAGCGTTACGCCCCTGCTGCAACATCTTGCCGATGGCCCGCACGCCGATGGGAATCACGGGGGCCAGCCAGCCCTCTTCCCCCTGGCGATCACCGTGACCACGCTTGAACAGCAGCACCAGACGCACCACCTTCTCTTTCGGGCATCCCAGCCAGAGCGTCCAGTGCGAACCACGATGGTGCAGCCAGAGACCGTAAAACCAGGTCATCCGGCTACCTTTGACGAAACGGGTGATTGACGATTCCGCTGGCGCAGCCCCAGCCTCTGAATCCCATGGCGATCTTGATGCCATACCAGTCCTCCTTGACCGACAGGTCATGTTGCTTCGTCGGCCTGAACTGGGAACAGGCCCGTCACGACTATCTGCAACCATTACGAGTGGTCCCCTTTGCCTGACAAGGCTCGGGATCTCCCCACTCCCCCTTCATATCCCGTGAAGGTGTACTGCCCGATTCTCGTTGTTACCGGCCCTTCCGTACCGACGCATTGTGATGGTCAGAGGGAGGTGCCCAGGCCTGTCTCGGCGACAGGGCACTGATCTGAGCATATATCTGAAATGGATGATTGGTAGCCGGTCGCGCAGGACAAAAATGCCGCCACCGATGATCTGTTTGATATGACAGGGAAAGTGTGCCAGAAACAGCACGGCCTCCCGAAGGAGGCCGTGTGGCAAACGCAGTTGGCGGAGATGATTACATCCAGTCGGCGTTGCGGATCACCCCGACAGCCAGTCCTTCGATGGTGAGCTGCTGGCAGGAGAGATCCACCTCGATGGGGGAGAGCTCTTCATTTTCCGGCAGTAGCCATACCTGACTGCCCTTGCGCTGGAAGCGCTTGACGGTGACATCCTCATCGAGACGGGCGACGACCACCTGACCGTTGCGCACCTCCTGGGTCTTGTGCACTGCCAGCAGATCGCCATCCAGAATGCCGATGTTCTTCATGCTCATCCCCTGCACCCGCAGCAGAAAATCTGCGCGCGGATGGAACAGGGCGGGATCCACCTGATAGTGGCTCTCGATATGCTCCTGAGCCAGGATAGGTTCACCGGCAGCCACCTTGCCGATGAGCGGCAGGCCGCTTTCTTCAAGCACCTCTTCCTCTTCGAGCAACAGGCGAATGCCGCGGGACGTGCCCGGCATGATCTCGATGACCCCTTTTTTGGCCAGGGCCTTCAGATGTTCTTCGGCCGCATTGGCCGACTTGAAACCAAGCTTCTGGGCAATCTCGGCACGAGTCGGCGGCATGCCGGTTTCGCTCATATTCACCTTGATCAGCTCCAGCACTTCGGCCTGGCGGGGGGTAAGGGGTTTCATAGAATTGGCACCTGTCTTTTTATACAGCACACTGGCAGTATATACAGTGCAGTGGCCAAGGCAAGGCGCAGCTGACATTTGTCGCGACCAACCCCTCATTTACTACTGTTTTGATCCTGCGCAGCCGACTCATCGTACCTCTCGGCGACAAGGGGCTGTCGATTTGCTATGCTCACGCCGCATTTTTTTGGAGAGCAGACGCACATGTCCCTAGGACAGAAGATTTCCAGAGCCATCTTGCAATGGCCGGTCAGCGGCTTGGTCAATCACAAGAGCCTGCCGGAAAATCCCATCACAGAACTCAATCTGGATCCGGCCAGACCCATCGTCTATGCCCTGAAAACCAGTTCGATCACCGACCTGATGACCTTGCAGCAGTGCTGCGAGGATCTCGGTCTGCCCGGCCCCTTCACGCCGCTGGAGCTCAACGGCCAGCTGCTGCCGCGCTATGTCTGTCTGGACCGTCCGCCTCCCCTGTTTGGCAAACGCAGCAAACCGCTCCCCTTCCTGCAGGAGTTCCACCAGCTGCTGGATCTGCACAAGCAGGATCCCGAGCTGGATATCCAGGTGGTGCCCGTCACCCTGTTCTGGGGCCGCGCTCCGGGTCGGGAAGGGGAAGAAGCCTCCGACCTCAACATCATCAGCAGCCTGGCGCCGAACCGGCTGAAGAAGGCGCTCATCGTGATCCTCAAGGGTCGCGAGAATCTGGTGCGCTTTTCGCCGCCGCTTTCCCTGCGCTATATGGCGGACAAACACGGCACCGACGAGGCGATCGCCCACAAGCTGGCACGAGTGGCCCGTACCCACTTCAGCCGTCAGCAGCTGGCTGCCACCGGCCCGAAACTGCCGAACCGCAACCTGCTGTTCAAGCAGCTGCTCGACTCCGCGGTGATCCAGCAGGCGATTGAAGAGGAGGCCCAGCGCGAAGGGATCAGCCTCGAGAAGGCGCAAAAGCGTGCCCATGGCTACATGGACGAGATCGCCTCCAACTTCTCTTACCGGCTGATCCGCCTGGGCGAGAGCTTCCTCGGCTGGCTGTGGAACAAGCTCTACCGCGGTTTGTCGGTCAATGGCGCCGAGAAGGTACGCCAGCTGGCGCAGGAAGGGCACGAGATCGTCTACGTTCCCTGTCACCGCAGCCACATGGACTACCTGCTGCTCTCCTACGTCATCTACCACCAGGGGATGGTGCCGCCCCATATCGCGGCAGGCATCAACCTCAACTTCTGGCCGGCGGGCCCCATCTTCCGCCACGGCGGCGCCTTCTTCATTCGCCGCACCTTCAAGGGCAACCCGCTCTACAGCACGGTATTCCGGGAATACCTCAACCTGCTGTTTGCCAAGGGTTACTCGGTAGAGTTCTTCACCGAGGGTGGTCGCTCCCGTACCGGCCGTCTGCTGCCGCCCAAGACCGGCATGCTGGCGATGACCCTGCAGGCGATGATGCGCGGGCTGGACAGGCCGGTCACTCTGGTGCCCGTCTATCTGGGCTACGAGCACGTGATGGAGGTGAACACCTACCACAACGAGCTTAAGGGGAGTCGCAAGGAGAAAGAGAGCTTCCTGCAGGTGCTCGGCATCCTGCGCAAGCTGCGCAACTACGGCCGTGGTTTCGTCAACTTCGGCGAACCGCTGACCCTCAACAGCTACCTGAGCGAACATATCCCCGACTGGAAAAAGCACATCGGGGAAGAGGAGCGTCCGGAGTGGATGGCGGGCACTGTCAACAATCTGGCCGAACTGCTGATGACCCGCATCAACGGCGCTGCCGCGGTCAACGGCCTGACCCTGAGTGCGCTGGCGCTGCTGGCCGCCGAGCGCCACGCCCTGACCCGCGACGAGTTGCAGGCCCAGCTCAACACCTATCTGGATCTGCTCAAGGCGGTGCCTTACAGCCCGCAGAGCACCATTCCGGATGAGGATGCCAAGACCCTGCTGGATCAGGCGATGGAGCTCAACAAGTTCGAGGTGAGCGAGGACAAGCTGGGTCAGATCATCAGTCTCGACCGCTATCAGGCGATCCTGCTGACCTACTACCGCAACAACATCCTCCACCTGTTCGCCATGCCTTCTCTGGTGGCGGCACTAATCGAACGCTGCGAGGGGATCTCCCGCAGCGAGATCATGGCTCGTTGCATCGACATCTATCCGCTGCTTAAGACCGAGCTGTTCCTGCGTTATGAAGAGGAGGAGCTACCGGCGCTGGTTGACAGCCTGCTCGACGCGCTGCAGACCCAGCAGCTGATCGAGACCCGCGATGACGGCTACTGGGTCAATCCGGCCAACCAGATGCGCCTGCTGCTGCTGGCGGAGAGCATTCAGGAGACCCTGCAACGCTACGCCATCGTGCTGACCCGGGTGCTGGCCCAACCCCATATCGAAGCGGAGCAGCTGGAGGCGGATGGCCTGATGATGGCAGAGCGCCTCGGCACCCTGCACGGCATCAACGCCCCCGAGTTCTTCGACCAGAAGCTGTTCAGCACCCTGATCCACACCTTGCGCAAGGAGGGTTACCTCTCCCCAGAGTGCAAGCCGGATCTCGGCCGCTTCCAGGCGCTGGCCGACAACATAGTGCCGCTGCTGAGCAACAAGATCCGCCGCACCATTCAGGCAGGCAATCAGCTCTAATCTGCAACGCAAACAAAGAAGGCCGCATGATGCGGCCTTCTTTTTATCAAGTTTTTGTCCCGTCCTGAATATGGTTTACACCTTTCCCCCCAATACATGGAGAACCCGATGGGACAAGGTGTGAAACGAA
>NZ_JAAKUB010000041.1:0-15677 GCF_049174935.1 Aeromonas sp. 600886
GAAAATCAAAAATTGTTTTTGATGTTCGATGCTGCGAGTGCCCACACAGATTGCTTGATTCAAATTGTTAAAGAGCGATGCAACAGAGTGTTGCTGCGGGAGTGGAATTCTACTCAACCGCCCTCTCGAGTCAAGCCTTATTTTCAAAGGCTTTTCGAGGTTATCGACGAGGTTGTTTGCGTTGCCGCTTGCCCTGTCGATGGAGGCGCATTATAGGGATCTGGATCACGCTTGCAAGGGCCTTTTCGAATTAAATTCGCATTTTTGGCTCAACCGCTCACTAATCACCCAAAAAGCGTATTTATCCTGCAATAGCATACCCGTTTGGCGAGCTCGCTATCCTCTATATGGTGTGGCGGTGGTAGCAGATCAAGGTTGTGGCGATTTGGTCTCTCTACATCTATATGCATGGTGATCGAGGTCACGCCTTCGGGTAACATATCGCCCCTTTGCGATTCACACACTCTTGGGCTTTGGAGAGTTTAATGCCTTTTGCACTTGGCCAGCGTTGGATTAGTGATACAGAGACGGATCTGGGGTTGGGGACTGTCGTTGCTGTTGAAGGACGCATGGTTACCCTGTTGTTTCCGGCTACCGGTGAAAACCGCATGTATGCCAAAGAAGAGGCGCCGGTCACCCGGGTCAGCTTCAATGTGGGCGATCAGATCACCAGTCACGAAGACTGGACCATGACGGTCGAAGAAGTGCAGGAGAAAGACGGCCTGCTTATATATGTAGGTGTGCGCACCGACAATAATGAGCCCGTTGCCCTCAAGGAAGTGTTTCTCAACAACTTTATTAAGTTCAACAAGCCGCAGGATCGCCTGTTCGCCGGTCAGATCGATCGGATGTCCCGCTTCACCCTGCGCTACGAAGCGCTGGTGAACCAGCACCAACGTCGTCGCAACCCGACTCGTGGTCTCGCCGGTGGCCGGGTCAGCCTGATCCCACACCAGCTCTATATCGCCCATGAAGTGGGTCACCGCTACGCTCCGCGCGTACTGCTGGCCGATGAGGTAGGTCTGGGCAAAACCATCGAAGCGGGCATGGTCATTCATCAGCAACTGCTCTCCGGCCGTGCACATCGCGTACTCATTCTGCTGCCCGAAACTTTGCAGCACCAATGGCTGGTCGAAATGCTGCGCCGCTTCAACCTGCACTTCTCCCTGTTTGACGAGGAGCGCTGCATCGAGGCGTTTGCTGATGCGGAGAACCCCTTCGAGACCGAACAGCTGGTGATCTGCAGCCTCGACTTCCTGCGCAAGAAGCGTCGTCGCTTCGAGCAGGTGCTGGAAGCCGAGTGGGATCTGCTGGTTGTCGACGAAGCCCACCATCTGGAGTGGAGTGAAGAGGCGCCGAGCCGTGCCTATGAGATGGTGGAAGCCCTGGCCGAACAGGTGCCGGGCGTACTGCTGCTGACCGCAACCCCGGATCAGCTGGGCCACCAGAGCCACTTTGCCCGTCTGCGCCTGCTCGACCCGGAGCGTTTCTACGACTATGAGGCTTTCCTCGCCGAGGAGCAGGCCTATGGTCAGGTCGCCAGCGCAGCGCAGGAGCTGCTGGATGGCGAGACCCTGAGCGATGAAGCCAGACAGATCCTCGCCAGCCAGCTGGAAGGGCTGGACTTGAGCGATGCTGAGGCCCGTCAGCAGGCGGTCGCCAAGCTACTGGACCAGCACGGCACCGGCCGGGTGCTGTTCCGCAACAGCCGCGCCAATATTCAGGGCTTCCCCGAGCGTCACCTCAACGTCTACCCCATGCCGCTGCCGGAGCAGTACAAGACCGCCATCAAGGTGATGGGCATGATGGGTGGCAACGGTGGCGATCTGCAGACCCGTGCCCTGCGCTACCTCTATCCCGAGAAGATCTTCCAGCAGTTCGAAGGTGACAACGCCACCTGGACCCAGTTCGACCCGCGCGTCGAATGGTTGCTGGAGCTGCTGCTCTCAGCCCGTCAGCAGAAGGTGCTGGTGATCTGCTCCGAAGCGGCGACCGCTATCGCACTGGAAGAGGCGCTACGCACCCGTGAAGGGATCCGTGGTGCCGTGTTCCACGAAGGGATGTCGATCCTCGAGCGGGACAAGGCCTCCGCCTATTTTGCCCAGCAAGAGGGTGGCGCCCAGGTGCTGCTCTGCTCCGAGATCGGCTCAGAGGGTCGCAACTTCCAGTTTGCCAGCCATCTGGTGCTGTTCGATCTGCCCCTCAACCCGGACCTGCTGGAACAACGTATCGGTCGCCTGGATCGCATCGGTCAGCAGAATACCGTCGAAATCCATGTTCCCTATCTGGAGGGTACCTCCCAGCGCGCCCTGCAGCTCTGGTATCACGATGGCCTCGATGCGTTCGAGCAGACCTGCCCGACCGCTCGCCCGGTATTCGAAGCTGTACGTGAAGAGCTGTTCGAGCTGCTGGCCGCCAACACCGGCGATCAGGCAGCCCTCGACGCCCTGCTGGTCAAGACCCGCGAACTGCACGAGCCGCTCAAGGCTCGACTGGAGCAGGGCCGCGATCGCCTGCTGGAGATCCACTCCAGCGGTGGCGCCGCCGCTCAGCAACTGGTCGACAAGCTGGCCGCCGAAGATGATGACACCGGCATGATCTCCTTCGCCCTCAAGATGTTCGACGAGATCGGCGTCAATCAGGATGACCGTGGCGAGAACGCGCTGGTGCTGACCCCCGGGGATCACATGCTGGTCTCCAGCTTCCCGGGCTTGCCGCAAGATGGCATGACCATCACCTTCGATCGCAACACTGCCCTGTCGCGGGATGACATGGCGCTGCTCTCCTGGGATCACCCCATGATGCGCGGCGGTATCGACCTGATCCTGGGCTCCGAGATCGGTGCCACCTCGGTCGCACTGCTCAAGAACAAGGCACTGCCCATCGGCTCCATCCTGCTTGAGCTGATCTTCGTTGCCGAGTCTGCGGCCCATCCCCAGCTCTACCGCTTCATGCCGCCGACGCCGATCCGTCTGCTGATGGACAAGAACGGCCAGAATCTGGGTGAGAAAGTGGCGTTTGATGCCTTCAACCGTCAGCTGACTCCGGTCAATCGCCACCTCGGCAGCAAGCTGGTCACAGCGTCCCAACCGGTGATCCACGGTCTGATTGGCAAGGGCCAGGCCATTGCCGAAGAGCTGAAAGCCGGGATTGTCGACAAGGCGCGCGCCCAGATGGCACAGACCCTGCAGCAGGATCTGGATCGTCTGGAAGCGCTCAAGGCAGTCAACCCGAACGTGCGCGACAGCGAACTGGATTATCTGCGCAATCTGCAGGCAGAATTGCACCACCTGATCGATCAGACCCAACTCAAGCTGGATGCCATCCGCTTTATCGTGGTCACCCATAACTGACAAGGTACCGACCGATAGCGGCCAGACCCAGCTCAAACTGGATACTCAAGGCCGCTTTGTCGTGGTTACCCATAACTGATGGGGGCTTGCCCCCACCTTCTGATGCGAGACATTTATGTTTGAATACTCACCGCCTCTGGAACCCTGGCTCGATATCCTGTTCAAGGACAAGGACATCATGGTGGTCAACAAGCCCACTGGCCTGCTAAGCGTCCCCGGGCGCGGCCCCGAGAATGAAGACAGCGTCCTGCATCGGGTGAAACAGCAACACCTCAAGGCGGCGGCAGCTCATCGCCTCGACATGTCCACCACTGGCGTCATTGTCATTCCCCTCAATCCCAACTCTCATCGGGAGCTGAGCCGACAATTTCGCGAGCGGGAGACCGAGAAGCACTACCTCGCCTGGGTATGGGGTGAGCCGGAAGCAGAGTCGGGACAGGTTGACCTGCCGCTCTGCGTCGACTGGCCCAACCGCCCGAAGCAGAAGGTGGATCACGAGGAAGGGCGTCACGCCCTGACCCTGTGGGAAAAACTGAAAGTGGAGAACGGCAACAGCCTGATCAAGCTGACTCCCATCACAGGTCGCTCGCACCAGTTGCGCGTCCATATGCTGGAGCTGGGGCATCCGATCCTGGGTGACAACCTCTATGCCCATCCGGATGCGCTGGCGGCTGCCCCCCATCTCTACCTGCATGCGGCCATGCTGACCATCAGCCACCCCCGCAGCGGGGAACGGATGACCTTCGAGGCGCCGGCTCCTTTCCCGGTCTGATCCCGCAAATCGCAGAGATAAAAAAGCCCCCATCGCGAGATGGGGGCTTTTTCATTAGGGTCAGACGCGAATATCGATCTTGCTTCCCAGAGAAGCGCTGGCCGATGTCGGTGCAACCGGCGCTGATTGCGCTGCGTTTTGCAGCAGCTTCAGCGCAGCTTCGCCCTCTTGGGTCTGCTGTTTCTTGGCCAGACTGGCCGTCATCAGAGCAGAACCAAACGACGCATTTGCAGAACTTGATATATCCATAGGGTTCCTCCTGCACTCAACAGTATCGACCAAGCGGCCCCGAACATAAGCACTGAATGCAAAACAATCTGAAAGTCGCTTTTCTATCAATCAGATAGCAATAGCATTCATGGTCCCTGTTCACCGCTGGATGACACCTTCAAGCTCCTGTGCCGTCATCGGCCGAAGCACCTTGCAAGGGTTGCCAGCCGCCACCACATTGGCGGGCACATCTTTGGTCACCACCGAACCGGCACCTATGACGCTGTTGTCACCGATAGTGACGCCGGGACAGATGACGACGCTGCCGCCGATCCAGACGTTGTGACCGATCCGTACCGGCTTGCCGAACTCGACACCCCTGATACGCGGTGCCACCACCACCGGGTGAGCGGCGGTGTAGATCTGCACCCCGGGCGCCAGCAGCACGTTGTCGCCGATGTGCACCTCACAGACGTCGAGGATGGTGCAATTGACGTTGGCGTAGAAGTTCTCGCCGACGAAGATATTGGTGCCATAGTCGCAGAAGAACGGCGGATTGATGGCACACTCCTGGCCGCGTCTACCGAGCAGCTCGTGCAGCAAAGCATCCCGCGCCGGTTTCTCCTGCCAGCAGGTGTTGAAGGTGTGATAAAGCCTTCGGCAGCGCTCACGTGCCGCTTTGAGCTCGGGATCGCCCGCGTCATAGGGCTCCCCCGCCACCATATTCTGCCACTCGGCACCGCGCACCACCTTCTCCATTACCTACTCCATCAGCCAGATCAGGGATTCATAAGGGCGCAGCATACCCGATTGCGGTCGGGCCGGGCTATCCGGGTAGTTGCCAAGCAGCAGCCGACCTTGCCCGCTTTGTAGCTCGGCAGGCAAGGCAAACTCCACCGGCTCGCCGTAGAAGTTGCTCACCACCAGCAGGGTCTGACCGTTAGCGCGGCGGGCATAGGCCCAGATCTGCGGGTGCCCGGTCAGCAGCTCCTGATAATCCCCCTGAGTGAAGATGGGATGCGCCTTGCGAAGGGCGATAAGATCCCGATAGTGCCAGAACACCGAGTGCTGGTCGGCCAGCGCCGCATCGGCGTTGATCTCGGGATAGTTGGCGGCAGGCTTGAGCCAGGGCGTTCCTTGGGTGAAACCTGCGTTGGCCGCAGCGCTCCACTGCATCGGGGTGCGCGAGTTGTCGCGGGACTTGGCAGCGAGAATGGCGAGGATCTCGGCCTCGCTCATCCCTTCAGCCTGCTTGATGGCGAAGATGTTGCGGCTCTCCACATCCTGATAGTCATCGATGTGCTGATAGCCGGGGTTGGTCATACCGATCTCCTCCCCCTGATAGATGTAGGGGGTGCCTTGCAGGCCGTGCAGCGTGCTGGCCAGCATCTTGGCGGCCACGACCCGATGATCGCCCTCATCGCCGAAGCGGGAGACGATGCGCGGCTGATCGTGGTTGCACCAGAACAGCGCCGACCATCCCTTGCCATGCATACCGCTCTGCCAGTGGTTGAAGATGCGCTTGAGTTCGAGGAAATCGAACGGTGCTTTCGTCCACTTGTCGCCGTTGGGGTAATCCACCTTCAAATGGTGGAAGTTGAACACCATGGAGAGCTCGGAGCCATCGAGGGCGCCATAGCGCTGGCAGTGCTCCAGCGAAGTAGAGGACATCTCCCCCACCGTCATGGCGCCGACAGGAGCAAACACGTCGCGGCTCACATCCTGCAAAAATTCGTGGATGCGCGGCCCGTCGGTGTAGAAACGGCGGCCATCGCCTATTTCGTCGTTGGGGAACGCCTGATCCTTGGAGATAAGGTTGATGACGTCGAGGCGGAAACCGTCTACCCCCTTCTTGGCCCAGAAGTGGATGATGTTTTTCACCTCGGCGCGCACCGCCGGATTTTCCCAGTTGAGATCCGCCTGCTCGCGGGCAAACAGGTGCAGGTAGTACTGACCGGTGGCGGGATCCAGCTCCCAGGCGCTGCCGCCAAACTTGGATTGCCAGTTGTTGGGCACGCCGCCATCCACCGGATCGCGCCAAATGTAGTAGTCGCGGTAGGGGCTGTTTTTATCCCCCAGCGCCGACTTGAACCAGGTGTGCTCGGTGGAGGTGTGGTTCACCACGATATCCATCACGATGCGGATGTCGCGCGCATGGGCTGCGGCCAGCAGCGCCTCGAAATCGTCCATGGTGCCGTAGGCGGGGTCGATAGCAAGGTAGTCGGCGATGTCGTAGCCGTTGTCCACCTGTGGAGAGACGTAGACCGGGGTCAGCCAGAGGGCATCGACCCCCAGGGTTTTGAGATAGTCGAGGCGGGCCATGATCCCCTTGAGATCGCCGGTGCCACGGGCAGCGGAATCCTGAAAGCTCTTGGGGTAAATCTGGTAAATCACGGCACTCTGCCACCAGGGTGTTTGGCTCATGGGTCTTTCTCTTGTCTCGAATATGAAATGGAGAGGGCGACCCGCGGGTCGCCCTGATAATCAGTGTCAGACGCTGGCTTGGGCCAACTTGCCAGCCGCTTGCTGACGCTTGTAGACCAGCAGGGTCAGCACCACCGGCACCACGATGGCGACCAGCATGGCGATGGCGAACACCGCCCAGTATTGCGGCTGGATGGAGAGGATACCCGGCAGGCCCCCTACCCCGATGCCGTTGGCCATAACCCCGGCGAAACCGCAGATGAGGGCGGCAAGGCTGGAACCCACCATGGCGCACAGCATGGGGAACTTGTACTTGAGGTTGATGCCGTACATGGCTGGTTCGGTCACCCCGAGGTAGGCGGAGATGGCGGCAGGCACGGAAATCTCCCGCTCGTTCTCCTTGCGGCTAATCAGAATGATGCCGACGACCGCAGAAGCCTGCGCAATGTTGGAGAGGGCGATCAACGGCCAGATTGGCGTGCCACCCATGCTCTGCATCAGTTGCAGATCCACTGCGTTGGTGGTGTGGTGGATGCCGGTGATGACCAGCGGTGCATAGAGGAAACCGAACAGGGCAGCGCCGATGGGAGCAAAGGAGCCGGTCATGGCCGCCTTGGCAGCGAAGCCGACGCCATCACCAATCCAGCGGCCGAACGGGCCGATAAAGGCGTGGGCCACGATCACTGCCAGCAAAAGTGAGACAAACGGCACAATCACCAGATAGAGATAGGCCGGAATGATCCGCTTGAGGTTGGTCTCAACCCAGGCCAGGAAGACACCCGCCAGCAGCGCCGGAATGACCTGGGCCTGATAACCCACCTTCTGGATCACGAACAGGCCGAAGTCCCACACCTCGGGAGTCTGCTGACCGATGCCGTAGGCGTTCATCAGTTGCGGGGAGACCAGGGTGATACCGAGCACGATACCGAGGATCTCGGAGCCGCCCATCTTCTTAACCGCAGACCAGCAAACACCGACCGGCAGGAAGTGGAAAATCGCCTCGCCCAGCAGCCAGAGGAAGGCGTGTACCTGAGCCCAGAACTGGCTGATCTCGGTGAGGGTGTGAGTACCATCGTCGAATATTTTGATGTCGCCGATGACGTTGCGAAAGCCCAGGATCAGACCGCCGGTGATGATGGCAGGCAGCAGCGGTACGAAGATCTCCGCCAGATGGGAGATGCCCCGCTCCAGCGGGTTCATGTTCTGGCGTGCCGCCTGCTTGGCGGTCTCCTTGCTGCCACCGCTGACGCCGAGCTGCTCGGTCAGCGCCTTGTACCACTGCTCTACCTCGTTGCCGATCACCACCTGGAACTGACCGCCCTGGGTGAAGCTTCCCTTCACCGCCGGGATGGTTTCGATAGCCTTGCTGTCGGCCTTGGCCGGATCGTTCAGGACGAAGCGCAACCGGGTCAGGCAGTGGCTGACGGTGGCGATGTTCTCCTTGCCGCCGATCTTGTCGATCAGGGTGGCAAGCTGCTGTGCGTTGATCTTGGACATGGGTCTTCCCTCTGTGACGCCATTGAATAGTGGTCTGTATCGCCCTTTTGAGCCAGTCTGTCGGCCGGAGCGTTTTTGGTATCGTTCCCATTTAGCATGCCGACAATCTGGCCAGATCGAAATGGGAACGTTCCCAATTCGTGGCCAGCGTCACAAAAAGCACACTTTTTGTTCAGTCCGGAGTGATGGGGCTCACAGGGTTCGGCAGGGGGCGATTGTCACCAACGGAGGCTGAGCCTGCTCAATCTGGCCGAGCAGCTGACGCGCCGCCTGCTCCCCCGCCCCTTTGTAACCAAGATCGAGAGTGAGGGCGTTGGGGAAGAGGAAGCTGAGCATGGGGTTGTTGCCAAGGCCGGTCACCAGTACCTCGCTACGCCCTTGTTCTTGAAGGTATTTTGCCGCACCGATGGCGAGGGTGTCGCTGGCGCAGACCAACGCCTGGGTGGAAGGGGTAAGCAGCTCGGCCGCCAGCCGGTAGCCGCTCTGCAGGCTGAGATCACCGAGGGCGCTGCGCGGGCGCAACCCTTGCTCTGCGCAGTAAGCGAGATAGGCGTCGAGGCGGCGCTGGCCGGTGGTGAGATCCGAGGCATCCACCCCCAGATAGGCGATGTCGCGAGCGCCACGGCTTGCCAGCTGCGCCAGCATGGTGCGCACCGCACCGGCGTCGTCGAAGCAGACCGAGGAGAAACCGGGGTATTCACGGGCGACCAGCACCAGCTTCTCTTTCAGCGGCGCCATGGCGGCATAGTCCAAGTCATTGAAGGCGAACAGGATAATGCCATCCACTCCGCGCCGCTCCAGCACCGCCAGATGCTCCTGCACCTTGGCGGGGGAGAACTTGCTCTCCATCAGCACAGCATCGTAGCCACGCTGGTAGAGGGTCTCCAGCATGCCGCGCACCGCCTGATTCTCCGAGCTGGAGTCGAGCCGCGAGACGATGATCCCCACCACCTGCTGGCTCTGGCTGCGCATGGCCCGCGCCGACTTGCTCGGCACGAAGCTATGTTTGGCGATGATCTGCTCCACCCGCTCGCGGGTCTCCTGCTTCACCTTGGGATCCTGATTGAGCACCCGGGAGACGGTCGACTTGCCGACGCCACTCAGTCTGGCGATATCGAGGATGGTCAGTTTCTTGTCCATGAATTGGCTCACAGGAGGCTAGGCGGTGGAATTGCCCACATTGTTGTGATTAACCCCTGTGAATACAAGCCCATGGCGTTAGAATGCCCTTTTTGCCCCGCCGTCAGGGTGTGTGGGCACAGCACAGGACGCCCATCATGGATCTGCTGGCCAGTCTGCTCTTCTCCCTCTCCATCACAGGCCCCATCTGCGTGGTGCTGCTGCTCGGCATCTTGCTCAAGTGGCTGGGGCTGCTGCCGGATCCCTTTACCGAATCCGCCTCGCGACTGGTATTTCAGGTCACCCTGCCCGCCCTGCTCTTTCTCAGTATTCTGGGTACCAACTTCGCCACCATGCCGAGCCTCTGGTTTATCGGCTATGGCCTGCTCGCCACCGTTATCAGCTATCTGGTGCTGGAACTGCTGGCCGGACGTTTTATCGGGGAGCAGCGACTGCGCGGG
This sequence comes from Aeromonas sp. 600886, assembly GCF_049174935.1. Taxonomy (NCBI): domain Bacteria; kingdom Pseudomonadati; phylum Pseudomonadota; class Gammaproteobacteria; order Aeromonadales; family Aeromonadaceae; genus Aeromonas; species Aeromonas sp. 600886. The sequence continues at coordinate 9,837 of NZ_JAAKUB010000041.1, forward strand.
ATCTTCGTGCAAGGTAGCTTTCGCGGCAACAGCGCCATTATCGGGCTCGCCTATGTGCAGAACGCCTACGGCCATGAGGGGTTGGGGGCGGCGGCCTTCTATGTCGGCGCGGTGACCGTGCTCTACAACATTCTCGCAGTGATCACCCTCACCCGCAGTCTCGGCGGCGCCACCGGTATCCGCCCCATTCTGCTCGGCATCATCAAGAATCCCCTGATCATCGCCATTGTGGCGGCGCTGCCCTTTACCCTGTTCGGTATCAAGATGCCGCAACTGCTGCTCACCACCGGCAGCTACTTCGCCAACATGACGTTGCCGCTGGCGCTGCTCTGCACCGGCGCCTCCCTCAGCCTGGATGCTCTGCGTGGTGGTGCAGCCATTGCGGGCTGGGCCAGCATCATGCGGCTCTGTCTCATTCCGGCTGCGTTCACTCTTGGGGCGGCCCTGCTCGGCTTCAGCCATCTGGAGCTGGGTATTCTGTTTCTCATCAGCGCCACCCCGACTGCCGCCGCCAGCTATGTGATGACCCGTGCCATGGGGGGCGACAGCGTGCTGGCCGCAAACATCATCGCCACCACCACCCTCGGTTCGCTGGTCACTACCAGCCTCGGGGCGACTCTGATGAATTACCTCGGTCTTATGTACTGACCCTGCCCGAGGAAACTGCCAACCTCATCGCCATCACGAACCTTGGCTCCCATACACCGGCAGGGAGCCATCCTGATGAACTATCTGGGTCTTATGTACTGACGGCTTGACCTTGCCGGAGGCGGCAGCTTTAGGCTGGCGCTCATCAACAGAGGAGATATCCCATGACCATCGAACTCACAGTGTCCGGCATGTCCTGTGGTGGCTGCGCCGCCAGTCTGCAAAAAGTGCTGCTGGCCCAGCCTGCGGTCACCACCGCAACCGTCGATTTCGCCAGCAGCAAGGCCGTCATCGAGAGCGAGCTGAGCAAGGCCGAGCTGATCGCCCTGATCGAAGCCAAGGGTTTTTCTGCGAGTTAAATTATCTCCATAGAGGTATAAAACAGGTTAAAAATCTGTACTCACCTGTCTTTTGGTGAGTTTTATCACAGACCCGGGTTATTAAACGGGCAAACTTGCTGCGATTATTCCAACCACAAGGATTTGCAGCATGACCCTACCGATCCGCAAGACCCTGCTCGCCGCCGTCGTCGGCCTGACCCTCTCCCCCATGGCGATGGCGCTGCCCAACGTCCATATTCTGGCAACCGGCGGCACCATTGCCGGGGCTGGCCAGTCGGCTACCCAGTCCAACTACGAGGCTGGCAAGGTGGCCATCGAAACCCTGATCGCCGCCGTGCCCGAGATGAAAAACGTGGCTGATGTGCAGGGAGAGCAGGTGGTGAAGATCGGCTCCCAGGACATGAACGACGAGGTGTGGCTCAAGCTGGCCAAACGGGTCAACGAGCTGCTGGCCAAGGATGACGTGGATGGCATTGTCATCACCCACGGCACCGACACCATGGAAGAGACCGCCTACTTCCTCAATCTGACCGTCAAGAGCGACAAGCCGGTGGTACTGGTTGGCGCCATGCGCCCCTCCACCGCCATGAGTGCTGATGGCCCGCTCAACCTCTACAACGCCGTGGTGACCGCCTCCGACCCCGCCTCCAAGGGACGTGGCGTGATGGTGGCGATGAACGACACAGTGCTGGATGCCCGCGACGTCACCAAGACCAACACCACCGGGGTGCAAACCTTCGCCTCCCCCAACTTTGGCCCGCTCGGCTACATCCACAACGGCAAGATCGACTATCAGCGCAGCCCGGCCCGTCTGCACACCAGCAAGACGCCGTTTGACGTGAGCAAGCTCGACAAGCTGCCGCAAGTTGGCATCGTCTACAGCTACGCCAACGCCACCGACTTGCCGGCCAAGGCGATGGTGGATGCCAAGTTCGACGGCATCGTCAGCGCCGGGGTGGGCAACGGCAACCTCTACCACACCCTGTTCGACACCCTGGCCAAGGCGAGCAAGGATGGCATCCGCGTCGTGCGCTCCGCCCGCGTGCCGACCGGCGCCACCACCCTGGATGCCGAGATCGATGATGCCAAGTACGGCTTCGTGGCCTCCGGCACTCTCAACCCGCAGAAAGCTCGGGTGCTGCTGATGCTCTCCCTGACCCAGAGCAAGGATCCAGCCCAGATCCAGCGCTGGTTCCAGCAGTTCTGATAACGGTTGTCTGACAAGTGACAAGCAAGGGCGGGACTTCCCGCCCTTTTCCATCCTGCATGCAATGCCACTTCGCCAAGCACCCGCCTCACCCATTACGTCGTTTGGCGAGGTCATCCTTCCCTTTTCCGGCCATCTTTTTCAGCCATCCCAGAGCGCTGTCATCAAATTAGCGAGCCGGATCACCCGCTTTCACAAGCGCATCGCCGCCAAATTCATTACACTGCCAGCGATCTTATCCACTCAAGGAGTGCTGTTGCTGTATGGAAATATTGATCCTGCTGGGATTGATTTTGCTTAATGGCGTCTTCGCCATGTCAGAAATCGCCATCGTCACCGCACGCAAGGCTCGCCTCGGCAAGCTTGCCTCTGAAGGCAACCGTTCCGCCGCCATTGCCCTCAAACTGGGCGAAGACCCGACCCATTTTCTCTCTGCCGTCCAAATCGGCATTACCAGCATAGGTCTGCTCAACGGTATCTACGGCGAATCCCTGCTGGCCCAGCCCTTCTCCCTCTGGTTGCAGGAGTGGGGACTCCCGGCCAAGAGCAGTGGCCTGATCGCCACCATCATAGTGGTGGTGGTGGTGACTTACCTCTCCATCGTGGTAGGGGAGCTGGTGCCCAAGCGGCTGGGCCAGCTCAATGCCGAGCGCATCGCCTGTCTGGTGGCCCGCCCCATGCACTGGCTCGCCACCCTGACCCGCCCCTTCGTCTGGCTGCTGTCGGCCTCTACCAATGCCAGCCTGCGGCTGCTGCGGGTCAACCAGAACGGCAGCGCCAACGTCACCGAGGAGGAGATCCACGCCATGCTGGTGGAGGGCTCTGAAGCCGGGGTGATCGAGGATCATGAACACACCATGCTGCGCAACGTCTTCCGTCTCGACGAGCGCAGCCTCTCCTCCCTGATGGTGCCGCGCAGCGATATCCGCTATCTGGATCTGGCTCTGCCGCTGGAGACCAACCTGCAGCGGCTGGTGGAGTATCGCCACAGCTATTTTCCGGTCTGCGACGGCAACCTGTCAGAATTGGTGGGTATCATCAATGTCAGCAAGGTGCTGCACGCCTATATCAAGGGGGAGCCCATCGATCTGGCTGCCCTGACCCAGGAGGGCAGCCTGCTGCCCGAGACCCTCAACGGCGTCGAGCTGCTCAACCACTTCCGCACCCACAGCGAACAGATGGCGCTGGTGGTTGACGAATATGGCGAGTTGCAGGGACTGGTCACCCAGCAGGATCTGCTGGAGGCGCTGGCGGGGGATTTCCAGCAGGAGGATGGCGAGGACAACTGGGCCTTCCGGCGCGCCGACGGCAGCTGGCTGCTCGATGGCCTGATCCCGCTGCCGGAGTTGAAGGACTGTCTGGAGTTAGTTCGTCTGCCAGAAGAAGAAAAACATCACTATCACACCCTCGGAGGGCTTATCATGCTGCTCCTTGGTCGTGTTCCACAAACCGGCGATCTGGTGACACTGGAACAGTGGCAACTGGAAATTGTTGACATGGATGGCCTGCGCATCGACAAGGTGCTCGCCATGCCCTTGACCGATCAACCCAGCTAACCTGCGGAGTTTGCAAGTATGGAGCAGTTTTACCAACTGGCTCACGCCTTTATGAATCACGATCTGAACACACTTTCCGATCCCAAGATGGCCTTCATGATCTGTGGTGTGATTCTGACGTTTCTGGTACTGGAAAACGGATTCATCCCTACCGCCTTTCTGCCCGGTGACAGCCTGCTAATCCTGACCGGCGTGCTCATCTATCAGGATGTATTGTCTCTCGGGGTAATCCCGCTGTTGATCATGGCTACCTTTGTCGGCACCTGGCTCGGTTACATGCAGGGGCGCTTTCTCGGCCACACCCAGCTCTACCATCGGCTGATGTCCCACGTGGAAGAGCGGCACCAGCAGAAGGTCTACCACCTGCTGGACAAGTACGGGATCATCACCCTGATCACCGCTCGCTATATCGCCTTCGTGCGCACCGCCTACCCCTACATCGTCGGTGCCACCGAGCTGCCCCAGGGGCGCTTTCTCATCGTCAATCTGATCAGCTCCATCATGTGGATCTGCCCGCTGGTCGGGTTTGGCTACTACCTGAGCCACACCAAGCTGGCCGCCGAATACCAGACCCAGTTCTTCAATATCATCATCTATCTGCCGGTGGCCCTGCTGGTGGGTGGCATGGTGGCACTGGTCTGGCGCTGGATCAGCAAACGCAGGGCCGCGCAGCCGCGGGATTGACCCCTCGCCCAGCGCCCAACCCGAAAGCCCTCGCTAGAGGGCTTTTTTGATCGCCAATTTTGCGCAAATAGCAGAAATAGTCCCGCTCGGCCCTTGTAAAGCCGGGGTAAAAATGAGTGAATCTAGCGCCTTTTTTTGGATGGGAATGGAGTCGGTTGTATGTGGTGTCGGATTCGCGCAGCAGCGCTGGTTGTCGGGTTGATGGGAATGCTGGGATTGCCTGCGGTCAGCGCGGCACCCAACCCAGCCAAACTGGAAGTACGCTCAAGCAGCGCTCTGGTCGTGGATGTAAAAACGGGCAAGACGCTCTACCAGAAGAATGCCACCAAGGTGCGTCCCATCGCCTCTCTCACCAAGCTGATGACAGCGCTGGTGGTGCTGGATGCCAAACAGAATCTCAACCAGACCATCACGGTCGACAAGAACGATCTGGATCGGGTCAAACACACCCACTCCCGCATCCGCATGGGCACCAAGGTGACCCGCCGCGACGCCCTGCATCTGGCGCTGATGTCCTCCGAAAACCGGATGGCCTCGGCACTGGCGCGTCACTATCCTGGCGGTCGCAGCGCCTTCGTGCGAGCCATGAACAACAAGGCCAGACAGCTGGGTATGCGTAATACCCACTTCTACGACTCCACCGGCCTCTCCACCCGCAACGTCTCCACCGCCCAGGATCTGGGCAAGCTGGCCGCCGCCGCCTATCGCCAGCCGCTGATCCGTCAGTTCACTCAGGATGAGAACCGGGAGATGCGCTTCAGCGCCCCCGCCTACAGCCTGATGTTCAACAACACCAACCCGCTGGTGAAAAACCCGGATTGGGACGTGCGCCTCTCCAAGACCGGCTTCACTGACGAAGCGGGTCGCTGTCTGGTGATGCGCGCCAAACCGGACAGCCGCGAGCTTGCCATCGTGCTACTCAACTCGGTGGGCAAACGCACCCCCATCGGCGATGCCAACCGCATTCGCAAATGGTTGAAAAGCTGAGTAAATATCTCGACACAAAAGGATGCTGCGGCATCCTTTTTTATTGCCTGCAGAACGCCTCTGCAGGCCTTGCAGGATGTTGATGAGCGAACCCTTAGTGATGTCTGCGCGGCATCTGCCGTTGCAACGGCAGGCATACAGCGCGCCTATAGATGAGGCAAAGGGTAGTGAGGCGGTGCAACGATCAGAAGAACTGTGCGCAATCACAGAAAGGGGAAGAAATGAGGACAAGAACAGCCAGGTAAACGGGCGATCCCCCCGCAACAGCGCACGGGGATCCGCACCAAAGAGTTAAATGTCGCCCATAAAAAAACAGCCCCGACCGAAGTCGAGGCTGTCTGTATGGTGCGCCCGAGAGGATTCGAACCTCTGACCACCTGGTTCGTAGCCAGGTACTCTATCCAGCTGAGCTACGGGC
>NZ_JAAKUB010000042.1:0-12416 GCF_049174935.1 Aeromonas sp. 600886
GCGTAGTCTGTCCGGTCGGGTTGCGTTGCGTTAGGTCTCTGCACGTAGCAGTGGGAGGCGATCAGTGGAATATGGGGATTACGTTGATCGTGGCGAGCCATGAGAACCAGCCTTTCGATAGCACGTGTCATCCCCACATAGAAGAGGCGCCGCTCTTCTTCCAGATTACTGGTCGATAGCTCCGCCGCGCGTTGCCAGCCGCCGTCGAGAAGTATCACATGGCGATACTCCTCCCCCTTAACCCCATGTACCGTACTTAACAATACCCCTTTACCGAAGCGGATCTGGCGCTTTTGCTCGCTCAAATACTCGTAGAGGAACATCAGGAAGTGGTGGGCAGAAAGAGCGTGCTCTCCCTGGCTGGCTTGCCATTGAGCAATCAGATCGTGCAGTAGCTCCTCCCAACGGTTGGCCAGTGAGAGTGGAGGGAGAGGGGCTGCAAGTTGCTCCGCTGTCAGCAGGGCATGACCTTGCTGTTGTAGCCAATTCTGATAGCGCAAGATTTCACGGCAGCGATGCACAGGAAAACCGTTCTCTTTATCCAGAGTAAAACGACAGGGAATATCGGCATCTGCCAGCGCCGAGCGAACCCAGGCCAGTTCCTCCTTCTCCAGCCCATTACGGGCCAGCACGGCGATAGATTCCAGCGGGCAAGTGGGAGTCTTCTCACGGATAAGCGCGATATGTCTCACGACCTCGGCTGCCTGTTGGGCGGCATCCTGGCACTGCTGGATGATGACGCGACCCTGTGCTGTCTCCATCCCCTCCCAGTGCCCCCCTGCCACTTCCATCTTGCGCCTGTCGTCGATCTCGATGGGATGTGTACGCTTCATGCGATCCTGATTGTGCTCAATCAGGCGGTTGGAGGTCTCGATGATGTGGGCGGTGGAACGATAGTTCCAGGTCAGGAAGTGAGTCTGGGCGTTGTAGTCTTGCTCAAAGCGGCGAATAAAGCTGACGTTCGCGTCGCGAAAGGCGTAGATCGATTGGTCATCATCACCCACAGCCATCAGATGCAGTCGGGCCTCCTCATCCTCTTCGCTTTTGCCCACCAGTGCCGCGATAAGCTGGTACTGTTATTCATCAATGTCCTGATACTCGTCGACGAGCAGGAATTGCAGTCCTCCCAGCAGTCGTTCTCGCTGCTCTTCCAATTCGAGACCGAGCTGGTTCTGCTCTCCCCGGAGCAGCTTGATTGCGTCATCAATGATGGTGGTAAAGTCGATATCGTCTGATGTCCGATTTTGCACCGCATTGCCCGTCAAACTCATGGCGAGACCGTGAAAGGTGAATACCGAGACCCTTGCTCCATCGCGCCCGAGCAGTTCGGCCAGGCGTCGGCGCAGGGACATCGCCGCATTATGGTTGTAACAGAGCAACATGATCCGCGATGGGGAGATCTGCTTGACCCGCATCAGATAGGCGCAGCGGTGAATAATCACCTTGCTCTTGCCTGACCCCGGCCCTGCCAGTACCAGCAAGTTTTGCTCGGGCGGTGCCTGGACGATCTGTTCCTGGGAACGGTTGTGAAGATCTTCGACGATGCGCTTCCAGGAGTGTTCGCTGGTCGCCAGCTCCAGGATTTTGTTGCGCCCTTTGAAGTAGTGACCGAGGAACTTGTCAGCTTCCATGGAGAAGTAGTCTGTCACCAGCTTTTTGGCTTTCTTGAAGTGTTCCAGGCTGATGCGGGCGTATTCATTCATCACATGGATCTGAATCACCTTCTGGCGATAGTGATGCTCAAGCGGCTGATAGTCTGCCTTGTTGTATTGTTGCTGCCGCTCAGCGGTCAGAGTGAGGGTCATGGCGCTTCGGAACACGGCAAGGCCATTTTGCAGCACGATGGCGTGTTGCTCATGCAGGTAGAGCAGTGCCCGCTCGGCCCCTTTGAGCAGCCACTCCTGCTGGCTGCTTGCCTCGCGCTTGTTCATTAGCTGAGCCACATCCATGTCTTCTCGCAGGTATTTGACCAGTTGTTCCAGGGCAAACGACAGCATTACCTGGCGCTGGACACTCTCTTCGCTGCTTGCCAACAGGGTGTAGAGAAAATCGAGGGTGGCGCCAGTGACGCGATGGCGTTGATCAATTGTCTGCTCAATCTGGAACCAAGTTCGGTTGAAGGTGAGTTGATAGAGCTCCCGAGAGAGATATTTGACATCAATGGAACCTTTCTCGCCCCCTGAGCGACCATCCTGGGCCCAGCTGGTCAGCAAATTGCGCAACAAGCCAGGGTTACACCGTTCATGCCCCCGATCTTTGATGGCCTGATTGACCAGTCGAATGTTAAAGATCAGCCCTTGCCCTATATCAGGTTCGGGCTCTTGTTCACGCAAGGTGTCCAGCATCGCCTTTTCAATACTGTGTACTTGTCCGCAGAGCACCCTGGCATTGTCTCTTCCTTTGGGGCGAAGCCAGGTAGTCAGTAACATCCCCTGAGAGAGAAGACCGATATCCGCCATCTGGGTGAGTACCCGCATCACTTCACTGGCCTGAACACCACTTCCTTTGTCTGCCATGTATTGGCCTGCCTCTTCGGCAATGGCGTCGGCACTGAGACCATCATCATCGGCAGCACTCATCAGCGCCTGGATAACCGCTTGCCAGATGGCTTTGGCCTTGGGAGCCAGTTTCAGACTATCTACCCTTTTCATTGCCTCCTCGGTGGAAGCAAACAGAGGGCGCCCCTGAAAAACCTGAGTGATGTTGTCGCTACGCTCCAGATAGCCCGCTCGTTCGAGCCAGGCAATAGCTGTCTTGACCTTGGTATCCGCATTGCTGTCATCGGCAGCGAAGCTGGTTTCCACCTCTGGCTGGTTGATAAGTTCTGCACTGGTGGCGACCAGTGGCGAGTTGTTATCCTGCTTGCCTCCTTTGCTGGCCCTGAGCCTTATTCCGCGCAGAATCTGTTTGATATCGCGCAGGCTGACTTCACTCATGGCCTCGAGCTGAAACTGTTTCTCGATATCTTGTTCATCAAAGAGCAATACGCAGTGGGCTTGTGCTGTATCGCGGCCAGCTCGTCCCGCTTCCTGTAGATAGTTTTCGAGGGAGCCGGGGATATCGGCATGGATCACCAAACGCACATCATCCTTGTCGATCCCCATCCCGAAGGCATTGGTCGCGCAGATGACCCGGATCTCGCCATTGATAAATTGTTCGAGGGTGGTTTTCTTCTGGGCACTGTCCATGCGGGCGTAAAAGCGTGAGACAGGGAGGGATTGTTGCTGACCGAGGAAATCGGCCAGCTCGTCCACGCTGCGCTTGGTTGCGCAGTAGATAACGCAGGAACCGGGCTTTTCCTCACCGAAGAACTGCTCGAGCAGGTTAAGGATATGGCCCTGTTTATTGAGACCGGGGCACTCAACGACGGCATATTCGAGGTTGGTACGTTCAACCCCTCCTTCCAGTCTGAGAAGAGGTCGGGGCTGTTTGTCGAGAAACTGGGCGCAAATATCCTCAATCACATCCGGTTTGGCGGTCGCGGTATAGCAGAAGACAGGAGGCATGGGGACCTGCTGTTCCTTGGCAATTGTGGCGATGGCCTTGGCGCAGTAGAGATAGTCAGGGCGAAAATCATGTCCCCATTTCGACAGGCAGTGCGCTTCGTCAAATACCCAGCCACCGATTTGACGTTGTCGTATTGCTTGTTTGACTGTGCGGTTGCGCAACTGCTCGGGTGAGATATAGAGCAAGGCGATATCCCCCATGCGGATCTGTTCAAGAATCGCGCCTCGCTCTGGTAGCGTCAGCAGCTCCGAGATAGCCGCAAACCCTTCAATACCGGCCTTGTGTTTAAGGTTGTCCACTTGATCTTTCATCAGTGTCTGCAGGGGGGATATCACGACCGTGAGAGCACCGCTTCGCTGGTTACGCACCAGTGCCGGGAGCTGGTAGCAGAGCGACTTGCCACCGCTGGTTGGGAGTATGCCGAGCAGTGCGACGCCAGCCATGGCTTCCTCGATCAAGGTCTTCTGCAATGGTGTCCCATCAGGCAGGTTGCGAAAGTTGTCGAGCTCGAAGATTCGCTGCAGATGGCGGCGTGCGTCGTGGTTCTCCTGACAATAGCTGCAGTCGGCATGACCGCAGTGACGTTCACGAACTGTGTGAATGATCTCTGCAGTCTGGGGGAAGCGGCGCCAAATCCAGGGGGGCAACACGGAGTTCCCGCCAGACACGGGCAACCAGGCGCAGGCATAAGCCAATGGTAACAACAGCATGGGTTGACGCAGGGCATCACCAATCACTCGGTTGAGCTGATTGGGGCACGCTTTCTCATGGGCAATGCTCTTGATGAGAGTGGGTAGCTCCGAGACCCGCACTGGCGGGCGGCCTGTCAGTCTGGCAAACACCAGTGACAGACCCTGAGTGTTAAATTGCGCCATGACTCCCTGGTCGAACAGATATTGATAAAGCTGCAATTGGGGCTGGGGTAAGGTTTGCAGAGCCGTCAACTGTTCCGAGAAGATCTGCAAGGCGAGCCTTGCATCCGCGACCGGATCATTGAGGGTGTCCCGGACCAGTTTGTAATCCTTGACCAAGCGGTGATAGGGGTTTTTGGGAAAGGCAAGGGGAGATAGATAGAGGGTATCTATTACCGGCTTTTCGAGAAGTAACTGAGGGCGTACAGCCTGTTTGGCCAACCAGGGAAGATCAAAATCGAGAATATTGTGACCAAGGATCACATCCGCCCCTTGTGCCAGCGCATTTAACTCCTTGAGTGCGAGATCCTGCGGGCCCTTGAGATTGAGTTCACGACCAGCCAGGCGCGCCCCCAGATGACGGAGTTTTTCGTCCCGGGTCAGTTCAAGGTCAAAGGAAAGAATCTTGTCATCCCCAAACAGGGTCACGACATCAGTCGAGTTCATTAATAGCCATCTCCATCTGGCGTTGACCTCTCATGGCGATAATAAGTGCCAAGAGATCAGTGAGTTGGCCGAATATTACCCGAAATGTTGAATAGTGGCATCATTCAGAGCCCTCTGGCCGCGCTTCTTTTGGCGGACACCCGGTTTTGTAAATGCCGCTGCCCGATTAATCGTTCATGTTGGGAAAGTGTCGTTCTGGCCATGGCCAACTAACTGATCTTGTGAGATTATTTTACTTCCTTTTCCGTTTGGAACGCATTGTGTCCCTCGACTACTACCAGTGCCATGCCACCGAATTGGCGACTCGTTACCAACAGGTATCTGCGCGCGCCGTTCACGGCGACGGGCTCACTCTGCTGGAGCCTTGGCTTTTGGCTGCACCGCGCAGGGTGCTTGATGTGGGGGCTGGCAGTGGTCGGGATGCTGCGTTTTTAGCCGAGCTCCATCAGGGCAACACTGTGGTCGCTGCCGAGCCCTGTCAGGCACTTGCTGCGCAGGGGCAATGTCATACCCGTGAGGCAGCGGTGGCGTGGGTCAATGACGCTATGCCTGCTCTCTCTCTCGCGTGACCGGTACTTTTGATCTGATTTTGCTCAGTGCTGTCTGGATGCATCTACCCCCGGAGTCTCGACCCTTGGCTCTGGCACGTCTTCATGAGCTGCTCTCACCAGACGGCTATCTGGTACTGAGTCTTCGCCTGACTGTGTCGGAGCTGGAGATGCGGGAGCGAGCCATGTATCCGGTAGCTGTCGATGAAGTGGAGCGGCTTGCATTGGCGGAGGGGATGACACTGCTCCATGTGTCAGAACCACAGGGGGATGCCTTGGCGCGTACCGGGTTGAGTTGGCAGAGTCTGATCCTTGGGAGCGAGCATGCACGCCTCCTCTGAGCAACAACTCGCTTTTATTGCCTATCTGCAACGCATCTTTACCGAAGGCGACTTTGTTGCCACTTACAAGTGCGCCTTGCTTCACGGGATTGCAGATATTGCAATTGAGCGCAGTACCGAGACCCATGAGCTGATGGCGGCGCGCACTATTACGCTGGACGAACTGGCCACCAAGTTTGTGGAGCTCTATTGGCAGCACAGTCTGCCCTACTCGGCGACGGGAGAAACGGCCACCTTGCTCAAACAGAGCAGCGGTCGTCAGGCCATCATGCTGACGGAGTTGTCGCGGCTGCGTGAAGAGGGTGTCCGCTCGGTGACTGCACTGCGTCGTCACGACGCCTGGCGTCCTCTTCTTGCCCGAGTTCGGCGGATCCTTGTTGAGGGGCCCTTGTGGCGTCTGCAGATCCTGGGTGGGCGAGAGGAGTGTCACCTCTATCCTCATCAAAGGGGCGCGGATCATATCTGCCTGAACCCCGGCATTCTCTACTGTCTCCACCGCTTTTACGATCTGGTGGTCTCCCTCTCCCGACAGCATTGGTTACAGCTTATCTGCGACATCAAGGGTAATCAGCCACTGATTGGCCCCAGTGTGGGGTTGGAGAATTTTCTATTTGGTTCAAGCCGTCAGGCGCTGGGGCGAGTAGGAGAGGTATTGAGGGACTTGCAGGGGGGAACCTGTTTTTACTGTAACAAGGCGATACACGGGAGTGGTGAGGTAGACCATTTCATCCCCTGGCGTCGTTATCCAATCGATTTGGGCCACAACTTCGTACTGGCACACGCCAACTGTAACCGGAGCAAACGGGATTTTCTCGCCGCTCCCGAGCACAGGGATGCCTGGTATGAGCAGAATATCCTGACCCACGGGGTGTACCTCACGGGCGAGCTGGCTCCCTTGGTGAGCGTCGATGCAGAGCGTTCTACCGCCATCGCAACCTGGGCCTATCAGCAGGCAGTCCGTGAGCATGCTCGGTTGTGGCGTGGTATTGACCTGTTTGTGGACGTGACAGCCCCCAGTGTGGGGATGAGTAATCTAGGCTTCTCTAGACTCTTCTGAGGCAGATACGAAAAAGCCCAGCCAAAAGGCTGGGCTTTAGAATTTGGCTCCCTCGACAGGACTTGAACCTGTGACATACGGATTAACAGTCCGCCGTTCTACCGACTGAACTACGAGGGAATTGGCTCCTCCTACTGGACTTGAACCAGTGACATACGGATTAACAGTCCGCCGTTCTACCGACTGAACTAAGGAGGAATTGCCTGTCTCGTTAAGACGGGGCGAATATTAATGACCAGGGCGGCGGGTGTCAACCCGCGAATTTCTCGAAAACCGGATTTTCGGATTGTTTGCCCAAAAGTTGCGCTTTGCGGTTTATTTTCAGCACAATCAGTCCCTTGCCATCGCTCCCCCCAACCGGCGCAGGGGGCATTGGTTCGGTTCGCATCAACCTGATGATGACAGCATGATGTCGCGAACGTGCTGGTAACCAGGTGAGGCTCAAATGGTAATCTTTGTGGCTAAAAGGGGGAGAGCTGGAGTCAAGATCGGCGATTTGGCGGTAAATGGGCCAAATCATGGGGCAGAGTGCTTTTCATTGATCCTGCCCATCGAAAAAATGACCCGTCTGGAGTAAGGTTACGCAGGATACCATCGCCGCGTCGACAGCCCTGCCGGCCCTTGATGATGATCGGGCGCCGGATCTCTCCGGCCTTTATCTCCCTCTTCTGGTATTACGATATACATGCACAAGCAAGCCTCTTTAAATAGCGTGAAGCTCGCCATAGCCTTACGCCAGTCCTGTATTGATGAACCCTACAGCATGGCCCGCTTCGGCCGTGATCTTATCGCCGGTGTGACGGTGGGCATCATCGCCATCCCGCTCGCCATGGCACTGGCCATCGCCAGCGGTGTGCCACCGCAACACGGTCTCTATACCGCCATCATTGCCGGAATCGTGATCGCCGTGACCGGTGGCTCCCGCTACTCCATCTCCGGCCCGACCGCTGCCTTTGTGGTGATCCTCTATCCGGTCGCCCAGCAGTTCGGGGTTGGCGGTCTGTTGATGGCGACGCTCATCTCAGGCCTCTTTCTGGTGGCGATGGGGATGGCCCGTCTTGGCCGCCTTATCGAGTACATTCCCCCGTCAGTGACGCTGGGCTTTACCGGTGGTATCGCCATCGTGATCGCCACCTTGCAGATCAAGGACTTCTTCGGCCTGAGCGTGCCCGAGATGCCGGAAACCTATCTGGGCAAGGTCGAAGCGCTGGCCGCTGCCCTGCCAAGCTGGCAGTGGGGCGATACCCTGGTGGGGGTCGCAACACTGGCCGTGCTGCTGCTCTGGCCACGCCTGCGTCTGCCTGTGCCCGGCCACTTGCCCGCGGTGCTGGTCGGGGTAGGTCTGGGTTTTGGCCTCCATTACTTTGGGGTGGATGTGGCCACCATCGGCAGCAAGTTCAGCTATACCCTGGCCGATGGCACCCAGGGGATGGGGATCCCGCCCATCGCGCCGACCCTGGTGATGCCCTGGGCCTTGCCCGGACCTGATGGCTTGCCAGTTGAATGGAACCTGGCGGCTGTTGAGCGGCTGCTGCCTGCCGCCTTCTCCATGGCGATGCTGGGGGCGATCGAGTCGCTGCTCTGCGCTGTGGTGCTCGATGGCATGACCGGTCGCAAACACAGCTCCAACGCCGAGCTGGTGGGGCAGGGGCTTGGCAATATCTTCGCCCCCTTCTTTGGCGGCATTACCGCTACCGCCGCTATCGCTCGCTCTGCCGCCAACGTGCGTGCCGGTGCTACGTCCCCCATCTCGGGGATCGTCCATGCGCTGGTGGTGCTGGCCGCCATTCTGGTGCTGGCCCCCTGGCTCTCCTGGTTGCCGCTCTCGGCCATGGCTGCCTTGCTGCTCATCGTGGCCTGGAACATGAGTGAAGCGCACAAGGTGGTGGAGCTGATCCGTCGCGCTCCCAAATCCGATGTGCTGGTGCTGCTGGTCTGCCTGTCACTCACCGTCATTTTCGACATGGTCATCGCCATCACCTTCGGGGTGATCCTGGCCTCCCTGCTCTTTATGCGTGAAATCGCCAAGATGACCAAACTGCACGATTTGGCCGAGCACAAGCGCTATGCCCACGAGGTGCCGGACAACGGCCTGCTCTACAAGATCAACGGCCCGCTCTTCTTTGCCGCGGCCGAACGGGTCTTTGCCGAGCTGGAAGCGCAAGTGAAAGGGCACCAGGTGCTGGTGTTGCAGATGGAGGCGGTTTCCATCCTCGATGCGGGCGGCCTGTCTGCCTTCCTCCACTTTGGCAAGCAGATGGCCAAAGCCGGGGTCGAGTTGCGGGTGGCCGAGTTGCAGTTCCAACCGCTCAAGACCCTGGCCCGTGCCAAGGTGCGGCCGCAGCCCGGCAAGCTGGAATTCTACGGCTCGCTGGAAGAGGCGCTCAAAGGTGAACATTTGCACGAAGCGGCAGTAAATTGATTGAAAGGGATACGAAACGGCATATTTTTGGTCACTTGGTTCGGATATTGAGCAAACGAACGCAAAAAGTAAAAAATTGCATTGACCAAAAGCCATCGTATCCCTTACATTACGCCCCGTCGCCGCGGCATGGTCCGCCAGCGAATGTGCAGCTCAAGCACATAAAACAGTGAGCAAAAATTTGGTGAGGTGTCCGAGTGGCTGAAGGAGCACGCCTGGAAAGTGTGTATACGGCAACGTATCGAGGGTTCGAATCCCTCCCTCACCGCCAAATATAACCCGTTGAATTTCAACGGGTTTTTTAATTTCTAGACTTACGTGATTTTTTCCTGGATCAACTGGGTGGAACAATCATGTATCTGAGTAAAAATGCCTCCGGCACCTACTACACTCGTCTCCCACTGCCTAAGGCATTACGTGACCGTGGCTTGCCCTTCGCTATCCGCACTTCCCTTTGCACCAAAGATAGGCAGCTCGCTGTAGACCGAAACCTGGCTGTGGCAGCTCGTACTCGCGCACTTATCGCGGCTACCCCTGCTGATACTTCCCCTCGCAGTTTCTATCGCTGGATCCGCACCGATCTAGACGCGTTCAAAGCTGCGGGGTTCATCCCTCCTCAAACACCTTCCACACCTCGTGAACCTTCTGTTGATGCCTCAGCTTGCCCCAGCAGTGGGATCACGCTTAGTCATGTACTGGCGAGATTCATCGAGACTAAAGCCAGTGAGGGGATCCAGCACAAGTCGATGGGCCAGCTCCAACTTCGGATCAACGCCTTCGTCACCTGGGCCAAAGGCGTCAAAATTGATGAGGTGACGCCCGCGCTAGCACAGGAGTATCGCAACATCTTGCTGCGCAAGACCAACCTCAGTTTCAAAACCAAAGGGGATTACCTCGCCGCCCTGAAACAGTTCTTCCGTTGGTGCGTGGCACTGGACTATTGCAGTCGTAACCCTTTCGATGGGTTGACGGCAGGTAAAAAACCAAACAAACGGGCGGATGAGGAGCGAGTGCGCTGGTATCGCCCTCAACTGGCCCAACTGTTTGCCAGCCTGCGCAGCAAACAATCCCAGAAAGGCAAAAAATTGAAAATGCAAGACTGGTGGGTACCGCTCTTGTACCTGTACGCAGGGCTGCGTCCCTCTGAGGCCTGTCAGCTCAAAACTCTGAACGTCAAACAGGTCGAGGGGATTTGGTGTCTGATGGTTGATGCGGGAGAGGTGGATCAGCAGCTCAAGAGTGCCAATGCGTACCGTACCGTGCCGCTACATAGTGCGTTGATCGGACATCAATTCCTGGACTATGTGGAGAGCCGTCGCGGTCAGGGGCAGGTATTTTTGTTCGACGACAAACCATCAGGCAAAGACGACGACTGGGCGCATAACATCACCTGTCGCTTCCAACGCCACCTCAATGACGCTGGCATCGTAGGTCAGGGCCGTCCCACGCTTTACGGGCTGCGGCATAGCTTCATCGATGAGTTACAGCAGGCGGATGTCGCTGAGCATTTCGTGGCCGAACTTGCGGGACACAGTAAAAACGGCCTGACGTTTGGCCGCTATGGCAAACGTGTGAACATTAGGCTGCTGAATGAGAAAATCCAATCCCTTCCTACCGACCTGATACCCCACCACCTGCTGTCAGGGGGAAAATCACCGTAAAGATGACGCATATTTTTTGGGTAACAGGGCTGTCTACCCCCCATGAAAAAACCAATATGAGAGCATTTCTCGGCGGTTTAATGGGGCGAATGGTGCCCTATCTTCATGATTTATAATGATTTTAAGCGCACTGGAAAATATTTAAAAAATCCAATAAAAACATGTTGGCATTTCTTTTCATTTGTGGTTTATTCGCATTGGCAGGTGGGCCTCAATCGTTGTAGTATGCTGATAAAGCTGCTAACAAAGACATAACAACGACAGTAAACACGAAGGATCGAAACGAAATGAATATGGCGTAGAACACACCGACACGTTTATCTCGTTCAAACAAGGGTTATCACCCCTTCAGATTTAAAAAATACCACCAATATCACAGCTATCTTCGATACGCTGAACTGGTTGTTATTACCCAAATTCGGGTGAAGTGAATAACACATGGTATTTGCTTGATGCAATGTTGAGTAAAAGTCTGACGGGAACATTTGATTATATCGATTAAATGACATCAGCTATCGCTAATGTATATTTGGCATTTGACAAATTAACAGGATTTTGAGGTGAAACTTATCTGTTTATAGCGTCACAGAGTAATTTATATCGCTGTTTTTAGGTGCACTATTACCCTCTCGGTATCGATGCGTGAGCATCACATTTTGCTATTGCTGTTTTTGTAATTGAAGGAGTGTTTATAACTGTAATGAGGGTAATTATGAACAAACAAACCAATAAAAGGACCGTTCAAAAACAAAAAACTAAATACAACACTGTGCGTTCAGTCATTGTTGATGAGCATTCACTGGCGGCAGCCATTCGTCAGCACCTGGAAATTAAAAAATACCAGTATGCGCAGACAACCTATGACATTTCGAAGCGTAAAGCAGAACAGTTGATAAAATGGATTGGTGATAAACCGCTGACGTCATATCGTGCGAGTGACATTGAACTTATCGTAGTGAAATTTTGCACCAAAAAATATAAAGGAAATACCATCAACCAATATTTGGATATATTAAGGTAAGTCTTTTCCCGAGCTGTCAGCGATGGTGTTATTCATACCAGTCCAATGGATGGAATTAAAAAATGTAAATTTGAGGTGGACGAACCCGATCCATTTTATCAATACGAAATTAAGGCATTTCTCGCCCTGAAAAACACCCATTTGCTGGAGGTGTCACTCATCCAACTCGGTATATCTACGGGGCTGTGCATCAGTGAGTTAATGGCGGTCAATCTCGACAAGAAGACCTTTGTAGTGGTCAACTAAATCCGGACACCTGGTTAGGCCGATCTTCGGCTTTTGCTGGCGGTATCCCATTATTGTGGTGATGTGGACGCCGCCAGTTGTAGTCATCCATCAGGTAATAACTGATATCCCGCTTTGCCTCCCGCACGCTCATGTATCCCATAGCCGGGAGCCACTCTGACTTCAGGCTTCTGAACAATCGCTCCATCGGGGCGTTATCCCAGCAGTTTCCACGACGACTCATGCTCTGGGTTATGCGATAACGCCACAGTCGTT
>NZ_JAAKUB010000043.1:0-12037 GCF_049174935.1 Aeromonas sp. 600886
CTTCGAGGCGACCGTGAGCGGCGGCAAGTTCAGCACCACCGTAGACCTGGGCGCCAGTGGCCTGGCGGATGGCAAGTTCACCGTGAAGGCGGACGTGACCGACCAGGCGGGCAACCCGGCGACCGACAGCGAGAATGCGATCCTGGACAGCGTAGCTTCCTCAGCACCGACCGTGACCATCGTTGATGACACCAATAATGACCAAATGCTGACCAAGGGCGAGATTGGCAATGATCAGATCCAGGTTCGGGCAGAGGTCAATCATGCTGACTTGGTTGCGGGCGGCAAGGTGACGCTGACCATCAACAATGGTGGGGTGAACAGCACTGTCCAATTGACGCTCAAGGCCGATGGCACCCTGCTGGCAAGCAATGGCAAGAGCTACGGCTATCAGAACGGCACCATCAGCTGGACGGAAACGACCCCGGCCAACGGCAAGTCGCTGACGGTGACGGCGACCCAGACCGACAAGGCGGGCAACGTCTCACTGCCGGGCAGCGACAACGCGCAGATCCTGAATGAAGCGCCGGAGACGGCGAACAAGCAGGCAAACGGCCAGGAAGATGCAGCCAGCATCGCCATTCCGACCCTCAGTGGCAGCGACATTGATGGCAACGTGGTGAGTTTCACTATCAAGAGCCTGCCTGCCAACGGCATCCTCTATCTGAACGGTGTGGCGGTGACCGTGGATCAGAGCATTGCGGTGGCGGACGCCGGCAACCTCACCTTCACTCCGAATGCGAACTGGAACGGCAACACCAGCTTCAACTATGCGGCGGTAGACAACGACGGCGCCGTGGATGCGAGTCCCGCAACCGTGACCATCAAGGTGGATGCGGTCAACGACCTGCCGACGCTGACCATCTCCAACGGGGTTATCGTCTCTGAAGAGGGGTTGGCAAACGGCATTGCCGACACGGTCGGCAATCCGGATACCACCAATGCCATCAAGGCGTCCGGTACCCTCTCGGTGGGCGACATCGACAGCAGCACACTCAACATTTCCCTGAATGGACCGGCCGGGCTGACGTCCGGTGGGGCAAAGGTCCAGTGGAGCTGGGATGCGGGCAGCAAGACGCTGGTTGGCTACACAGGGGTGATTGGCGGCGCCGATTACAAGGCTGTGGTCGAGGTCAAGCTGACGGCACCCAATGCCAGTGGAAAGGGTGAGTGGACCTATGACGTGACCCTCAAAGGTCCCCTCGACCACGGGGATACGACCTCGGAAGACAAGTTGTCGTTCCAGCTGGATGTGGAGGTCTCCGATGGCAGCGGCGTCACCAAGGAAAAGCTGGATGTCAGCGTTGAGGACGACTCCCCCATTGCTGACAACAGCGATGCCGTTTCCGTGGTGAAGACCGATATTCCGAACGTGCTGACCGGGCTCTTTGACCTGACCAGGTACAGTGGCAACCAGAGCACTCTGAACATGGCGGGCTTTACTATCAGCGCCCTGGGCTTCAAGTCGGCAACAGACTCCTCACTGGTAACGGCGGTGGTCAACGGTTCCAGCTCGGGGCTGGGGGTGGCCAGCGGAGCTGCGCCTTACCACAACCTCGCCAACGAGATTGACTTCCGTCACTTTGCCGACGGATCGTCCGCCTCCGAGCAGCTGATCGTCAGGCTGGATGCGGGCAAGGTTGCCTACGGCGCCAACATCAAGTTCAGCAAGATGTTTGGCGGCGAGCTGGAGAGCGGGGTCGTGGAGTTCTATCGCGGTGGTGTACTGATCAGTACCCTGGTATTCAACTCCAACGCATCGGGTGGGGAGTTCAACCAGAACTTCCAGGTGCAGCAGGGTGGCTTTGATACCATGGTGATCAAGGCGACCAACAACGGCAGCACCAATACCTCCGACAACAGCGACTTCACCGTACAGAGCATCGAGTTCCTCGGTTCCAACACGGCGCAGGCAATCGCCTATGGTTCTGGCACCGTGACCCCGCAGTGGGGGGCGGATGGCAAGGGCTCCATCGGGCTGGTAATGGACCCGGCAACCTTCGAAAATGGTCTGCGAACGGCTTCCGGTTCTGCCATCGCCATCACCGCCAGCGGCGCTAATACCCTGGTCGGGGAGGATGCGGACGGCAACCTCATCTTCAAGCTGGAGTTTACGCCGGCCACAGGCAAGTGGGAGTTCTTCCAGTATCAGCGCATGTCCAAACCTCTGGGTGATGGCGACATCGACTTCCAGGTCCGGGTGGTGGATGGTGACGGCGACGCCAGCATTGGCTCCTTTGCAACCAAGCCTCTCTTCACGCCGCTGGTTCAGGGAGTCTCCAGCGAGAGCGTAACCGAAGGGGGCAATCTGCTGCACAAAGTCACCCTGTCAGATGCAACCCAGGAAGCGACTGAATACGATTTCGCCATTCGTGGTTCGGGCAACAACCCCGCCTCCAACCAGGATTGGGGCAATGCCCAGTTCAGCAATGGTGTGACCTATAACAGCACTACCGGCAAGATCACGGTACCAGCCGGCGTGTCGGACTTTACTGTGACCATCCCGACGGTGAACGATCGCTTGGTCGAAACGAACGAGACCCTCTCGGTGACCATCGGTGGGCAGAACGGGACCGGCACCATAGTGGACAACGATCGGGCGCCGGTGACCACGGGTGGCTACAGTGCCGGCAAGGAGGACGCGCCACTGGTGCTGAAGTGGGCCCAGTTTGGTGCCAGCGATGATCAGGCCGCTTCTGACCTGAGCGTGCAGATCAACACCCTGCCGCTGAGCGGCAAGCTGGAATACCTGAACGCTGCTGGTCAGTGGATTGCAGTGAAGGTGGGGGATCTTGTCTCCTACGCCGATATCGACAGCGGCCATCTGCGCTTTGTGCCTAGTCTCAATGAATCCAGCAGCAATGCCCTCAATGGTGGCGGTACGACGACGGGCAACCAGCAAGGGGACTACGCCACTCTGGGTTACCAGATCAGCGATGGTGCCAACCTGAGTAACTCAGGCAAGCTGGTGATCGATATCACGGCGGTCGCGGACAAGCCGGTGGTCGACATCAGCCTGACCGGCAACGGCGTCCCGCTTTATACCCAGTACCCGTCGTCCGGCATCTCCACCGGGGCGTTCCAGAGCAGCAACTTCAACAAGGGCAACTTTGGCATCACCAATAGTCTGACCGACAGCACCACCAGTCAGGATCAAGTGGTGGGCGGCAACGGCAATGACTATATCGTCAGCGTGAAGGGCGGCGGCGATTACTTCGTCGGCGGTGCTGGCAATGACGTGCTGGTCGGTGGCAACTCCACCTCAGGTGACACCCTCGACGGCGGTACCGGCAACGATATCCTGGTGGCCGGATTGGGTGGCGACACCCTGTTTGGCGGCGCCGGTACCGACCTGGCCGTACTGATGGGCTCGCGTGCCAACTATGTCATCGAGCGCAGAAGTGACGGCGGTTTCAACTTCCTGGTGAAGGAGAACGGCGTCACCATCAGCAAGTCGCTCTACGACATCGAGTTGGTGCAGTTTGATGACGGCATTTACCAGTTCAACCAGACCGACGGCACCCTGACGGCGGTACAGCCGAGTGTGGTGGATTACCCGCTCGAGATCACTGCTTCCCTGACCGACCGTGATGGTAGCGAGCAGTTCGACAGCCTGGTGCTGACCGGCATGCCGACGGGGTCGACCCTCTATCAGGGCTCCACCGTGCTCGGCACCGTGGGGGCCGATGGCACGCTGACGCTGACCGGTCTGTGGAACCAGAGCGCGTTGGACGTCAAACTGACCGGTCTGACCCTGCGGGTGCCGGGCAGCAGTGCCGGCCAGTTCGACCTCAAGGTAGAAGCCATTGCCAAGGAAGTGGCGACCGATCAGACCAGCAGTGCATCGGATCAGGATTCGATCCGCATGAGCTACTTCCTTTCCACCGAAGGGGAGCCGGGCGATCAGAACCGCACCTATGGCAACGAGCACAATATCGTGGTCGGGGATCTGGATGGTAGCGTGGTACTGCCGGGCCAGAACTACAACATCGCCTTTATGGTCGACAGCTCGGGCAGTATCGGCACCAGCGCCATGAACACCATCAAGAGCCAGTTGGCACAGGTGTTTGCAACCCTCAAGACCAGTGCCGGTACTGAGGGGGCAGGCAAGGTCAATATCTTCCTGGTGGACTTCGACAGTCAGGCCAACAAGTCCATCAGCGTGGACTTGAAGGACCCCAATGTACTGACCAAGTTGCAGGCCGTGCTCGACAGCATGGACGGCAGTAACTGGAACGGTGGGGCGACCAACTACGAGGATGCGCTCAAGACTACCTCCAACTGGTTCAACAGCGACACCGCCAAGAACAACACCAACGCGAAGAACTTGGCGTACTTCATTACCGATGGGGCACCAAACACCTATTACGACTATGAACAGACCAACCCTATCGTGAATACGAAGACCAACGAACGTCTCGATTCGTTTGTCAACGTCAACAACTATGTGGCAGGGGAGGCCTTCTACGCCAACATAGGTGGTACCAACAGGGTGCTGATCGATGCTAGTGGCAGGGTTCAACAGTGGTCGCAAAACAGCAATAACAAGTGGAGCTCGACCACCATCGGGACCTTGAAGGCACAGGGGGATGGTACCTTCGAGATCTCCACCTCCTATGACAGCAACTACTGGGCATTGCAAAACGCTCTGGCTGTTCTGCCACTTCTGTTGGCCAATAACGTGACGCTGGAAGCGATCGGCATCGGCAGTAACGTCTCCATCGATACCCTGAAGCTGTTCGACAGTGATCAGATTGTGCAGTCCAACGTGTCAGCCAACGATCTAGCCAACGCCATCTTGGGCACCTCGGTGAATAACCTGCCGGGCAGTGACCGGATCGACGGCGGTGCTGGCGACGATATCCTGTTCGGGGATGCCATCCACTTCGCCGGTATCAATGGTGAAGGCTACGCGGCCATCAAGCAGTATGTGGCCGGCAAGCTGGGCGCAGGCTCGGTGACTGATGCCCAGGTCCATGACTACATCACGGACCATGCCAGCGAGTTCGATCAGTCCTCCAGCAATGACAAGGCGGACGTGCTGATTGGTGGGGATGGCAACGACATCCTGTTCGGTCAGGGTGGCGATGACTTCCTGTTCGGTGGTGCCGGCAACGACATCCTGTTCGGTGGTGCCGGCAACGACACCCTGTATGGCGAGAGCGGCAACGATACCCTGTACGGTGGCAGTGGCAACGATACCCTGTTTGGTGGAATCGGCGACGATAACCTGATCGGCGGTCTGGGCAATGACATCCTGGTCGGCGGGCTTGGCAATGACATCCTCAAGGGGGATGGCGGTGCCGATACCTTCACCTGGCTGCAGGGCGACACAGCCGCAGGCAGCGTTGCCAAGGATTACGTGGTCGACTTCTCCAAGGCGGAAGGTGACAAGCTGGATCTGAGCGACCTGCTGGATCACGATGGTTCTCGTAACCAGAACGATCTGAAGAGCCTGCTGTCGGTGTTCCAGGACAATGAAGGGGTACATCTACAGGTCAAGGAGAGCAGTACTGCGCCGGTGACTCAGGAGATTGTACTGATGAACCATACCTTCGATAGTCTGACGGGGGGGGCCGGTACCACTGCCAACCAGGTGATCGATTACATGTTGACTAACAACATGCTCGATATCGACAAGTAAGCCCAACTCGGGGCAATAAAAAAGCGGCAGAGTAATCTGCCGCTTTTTTTATCTTTGCAGGTAAGTGAAATCAGTTGCCGAGGGTGGCGAACAGGCTCTGCTCCAGAGAGCCGCGGGAGACACAGACCGGCTTGATGGATGGGGCTGGTACGCGCTCGCCTGAGGATTCCACAAAGAACAGCTCGGTGTTGCCCTTGACGTTGACAGTGGCCACGCTGCTGTTGCCGCTCTGGGTGATGATCAGGTTGATCTGCAGGTTCGGGTTGCCCAGTGCAACTTTTGAACCCATGGTACCGCAGTCCAGCCACTCCAGTCCGTCGGCTGATTGGTTGACATTGGCGGTCATCAGGCCGGCACCGCGCTGACTGTTTTCGATGGTGAGGCCGTGATCGGTGAACCATTTCTCGGCGCGAGCCCATACCAGATCCACCGGGATCGCCATCTCCTGGGTATTGTTGGTCGCTTTGGCGACCGGCGGATTGTAGCGATACTCCTCACCACCGTTATTGTCACCAGCACAACCCGCCAGCAACAGCGCCAATGCGCACCCCATCATCTTTTTCATCTTGCTTCTCTCGTCCATTTATCAGGCCATTGGCCAACCGGTGCCTATTATCACCTGAGCGACAACCTCTGTCAGCATGCGTGCTGCATCGGTGTAAACTGAGGGGTTACCGTGGGTGCTTTACAAAATTGGTTTGCTATCATAGATTTGCTCGAAATTCCTCCATAAGCGCCTCTGTGACCAACATGCTTACCCCGGATCTGCTGCAGCAGATCATCGACCAGTTGCCAATGAGTATCTTTTGTCGTGATAGGCATGGTCGCTACCTGTTTGCCAATCGTGAATTTGCCATTGAGGCCAGGCTGGGTTCACCCGCCGAGGTGGTCGGCAAGAGTGATGCCGAGATGCCATGGGGTGATGTATTTCGCACTGAGGATGCGCAGTTGCTGACGGGGGGCGTTCCCTTGCTTCATCAACAGTTGCACTGCAACCGGGGCGGTGAGACCTGCTGGATGGAGGTGCACAAGATCCCGCTTTACACGGCTCAGGGTGAGCCATACGCCGTATTCGGAATGGTCAACGAGATTGCCCAGCGCAAGCACCTGGAACAGACGGTCAAAAAACAGCAGTTGTTGCAGCGTTTTCTGCTCGATGCCATCCCTGACCTGATCCGTTTCGATGATCACAACGGGGTGTTGCTGGAGTGTAACCAGGCATTTCTCGACTTTATTGGTCAGGGGGCGGATGAGGTGCTGGGTCAGCAGATACCATATCGGTTGGCGGCCCCCCAAGGGATGGGCCACGGCGAATGTTGCCTGCTGGATGCCAGCGGGCAGGGGCGGCACATGGAGATCACCCGGGTCGATGTCCCCGATGGTGATGGTCACTCCCTCGGGATCCTAACGCTGGGACGCGATATCACCGGCTTGCGGACCACCCAGGCGCAGTTGCAGCAGGAGCAGCACTACGACAGCCTCACCGGGCTGCTCAAACTCTCCCGTTTCTTGCAGACCAGCCGCCATTTGGGGGGCCGCAGCGCCACGCTGGTGCTGGTCGATCTGCACCACTTTCGTGAGGTTAACGATCGTTTCGGGATCCGGATTGCCGATCGCCTGCTGAGCCAGGTGGCCAAGCGACTACAGCAGTTGGTTCCGCCGCGAACCCTGCTTTGCCGTGTGGCTGCCGATGACTTTTGTCTGCTACTTCCCGAGTTCAACGAGCCTTTGCTGGAGTGGAACCAGCATCTGCAGCAGCAGTTGATGGAGTTCTATCAGGTGGAAGAGCATCGTATCCAGATTCCGGTGTTTCTGGGGTTGGCTCAGGGGCGGGCAAACGATGCCGAGCGGTTGCTTAGCCACGCCGAAGCAGCGTTGGCGCAGGGCAAGCGGCAGCAGCAGTACTGCACCCTGTTTGATCCTTATCTGCAGGCGAGACTTAAGCGGCGCCAGCTGATCGCCGCCCAGTTGCCGCTCGCCATCAAGTCATCCCAGCTGATTGCCGTCTATCAACCCATTATCAGCAGCACAACCCATCAGCTTTGTGGCGCAGAATTACTTTGCCGCTGGCCGCATCCTGAACTTGGCATGATCTCGCCGGAAGAGTTCATTCCACTGGCGGAAGAGATGGGGATCATCGGCCAACTTGGTCAGCTGATGCTGGAGTTGGGGTGTGCTCAGT
Organism: Aeromonas sp. 600886; assembly: GCF_049174935.1. Taxonomy (NCBI): domain Bacteria; kingdom Pseudomonadati; phylum Pseudomonadota; class Gammaproteobacteria; order Aeromonadales; family Aeromonadaceae; genus Aeromonas; species Aeromonas sp. 600886. Next base: position 7,827 of record NZ_JAAKUB010000043.1, read on the forward strand.
TGGCCCAGTGGCAAACCGCTCGGTCGGATATGGTGCTCTCCATCAACCTTTCGCCGTTGCAGTTTCGTGATCCGGCGCTCTGCAAGCTGGTGCAGGGCTGCATTGCCCGTCATGGTCTGAATGCAGGCCAGCTGGAGCTGGAGATCACTGAAGGAGTCTTGATGGAGAATGCCGATGAGATTGAGACCAACCTGGATAACCTGATCGCCGCCGGTTTTCAACTGGCCATCGATGATTTCGGTACCGGGTATTGCTCGCTGGCCTATCTGCCAAGGCTCAAGGTCGCCACGCTCAAGCTGGATCGCAGCTTCACCCAGGGGTTGGTCAGCAACAGTGCCACCACCGCCATCGTGCGATCGGTCATCGGACTTGGCCATGAGCTGGGGATCCGCATTACTGCAGAAGGGGTGGAAACCGTCGAGCAGCAGTTGTGGCTGACCCAGGCGGGTTGTGATCGGCTACAGGGCTATCTGTTCAGCCCCCCGTTGCCGCCCGACCAGTTTGCCGCCAGTTATTTGTGACAGTCTGCAATAACAGAGAGGCCACCCACAGGTGGCCTCTCTGTTTGTGGCAGGGATCAATCCTGAAAGTAGGTGCCCCAGCCATCGTAGTCCACCCCATATTTTTCCAGGATGGGCAGCATCTTTTCGATATCGGCAACGATGGCTTCGACATCCAGTTTGCACTCGATGGTGGCATCGAAGCAGAAGATGGTGGCGCCGTCATCCAGCTCCATCTCTTCGGCATCGGTCACTTCAAATCCGGCCTTGAACAGGTCAACCGCTGCTTTTTCCAAACGGTCGAAATCCTGGCAGGCGAAGTGGTGCTCGATGTCGTAATCCGCATCGGGATTGCTGCCATCGGCCAGCAGTTCGTTGACGATCTCGGTGGTCTCATCACGCCACTCTTGCATATTCAGACTCATGTTGCCTCCAGGCGGTATCATTGCGGCAAAGCATACTCGCAGAGTGGATTCGGCTCAATGTGGCTGACCTGCTGACCCTCTAATTTCTATCATATTGACGCTGCCTGTAGGCATGCAGGGGCCAGCAAGTGTGGGAAAAGGGACTGAAATGGGTGATATATGGCCATGTCGTTCGGTTGTTGAGCGAACGCGCTTTTTATCGTGCCATCATGGTTGACACTCTGCGCAGGAAAGGGTTTAATGCGCGCCGTTGCCCAGATAGCTCAGTCGGTAGAGCAGGGGATTGAAAATCCCCGTGTCGGCGGTTCGATTCCGTCTCTGGGCACCACAATTCCTCCTTAGTTCAGTCGGTAGAACGGCGGACTGTTAATCCGTATGTCACTGGTTCAAGTCCAGTAGGAGGAGCCAAATTCGAAAAGCCCGCTCAATCGAGCGGGCTTTTTCATTTCTAGTTGCTGTTGCATGCCGCCAAAAAGAGCGTCGCACCACAGGTGGCACTGAACAACAGCATTCCGGTCTGCAGCATGCTGCCAGGGCAGGGCTTCTTCTCTCTTTTTCTGGCCCTGATCCACTTCGGTTTCATCACGTTTCCTTATCCATTTTGTCGCACTCCTGTGCAGGCTCGCCATCTTTGTTGAATGGCGCCATGGCGTCAATCTCCCTCGCAAAACAATTAATTCAGCACAGTTGAACCGTGTCTTCTCTGGAGATGTTTCGACCTTTAAGCCATTGTTAACATTTTGGAAAACCTGAGTGACCCTGTGGCCTGGCGGGGATATGATGGGATCAATGATGTTCCCATCCTGACGGAGAGATCCCAGATGAGCAGCCCCTTGAGCTATGTACTGGACGGCATTCATTGCGAGCCGCACTTTTTTACCGTTCCCCTCGATCATGATGAGCCGGATGCTGACAGCATTACCCTGTTTGCCCGTACCCTCTGCCGTAAAGACAAGCTCGATGAGAAGTTGCCCTGGCTGCTGTTTTTGCAAGGGGGGCCGGGATTCGGGGCGCCGCGCCCGACGGCTAACAGTGGTTGGCTCAAGCGGGCGTTGCAGGAGTTCAGAGTGCTGCTGCTGGATCAGCGTGGCACCGGGATGTCGAGCCCCATCCATGGGCATATTCTGGCCAAAATGACACCGACCGAGCAGGCGGAGTATCTCGGCCATTTTCGCGCCGACAGCATAGTGCAAGATGCCGAGTTCATCCGGCAGGAGCTCAGCCCCAAGCATCGCTGGAGCCTGCTGGGGCAAAGTTTTGGCGGTTTTTGCTGCCTGACCTATCTCTCGCTCTTCCCCGATAGCCTGCGGGAGGTCTATATCACCGGCGGCATCGCGCCGATTGGCCGCAGCGCCGAGGAGGTTTACCGTGCCACCTACCAGAGGGTGGCTGACAAGAACCGTGCCTTCTTCGCCCGTTTCCCCCACGTTCAGGGGATTGCCAACCGGTTGGCCAACCATCTGCACCAGCATGATGTGCGGCTGCCCAACGGTCAGCGCCTGACGGTGGAGCAGTTCCAGCAGCAAGGGCTGGATCTCGGTGCTACGGGTGCCTTTGAGGAGCTTTATTACCTGCTGGAAGAGGCCTTTATCGGCGACAAGCTGAGCCCGGCCTTTCTTTATCAGGTGCAAAGCATGCAGCCATTCAATACCAACCCGCTGTTTGCCATCCTGCACGAGGCTATCTACGCCGAGGGGGAGGCGACTCGCTGGGCGGCGGACCGGGTCAGAGGGGAGTTTCCTGCGGTGAACTGGGTGCCCGGCAAGGATTTCACCTTCACCGGAGAGATGGTTTACCCCTGGATGTTCGAGCAGTTCCGCGAGTTGCAGCCCCTGAAAGAGGCGGCTCATCTGCTGGCCAACAAGGCGGACTGGGGGGCGCTCTATAATCCGGCCCAACTGGCCCGCAACAAGGTGCCGGTAGCATGCGCCGTTTATGCCGAGGATATGTATGTGGAGTTTGACTACAGTCGCGAAACTCTGCGTGGTCTTGGCAACAGTCGCGCCTGGATCACCAATGAGTATGAGCACAACGGTTTGCGTGCCGATGGTGAGGCGATTCTTGATCGCCTGATCGCGTTGAATCGCGACCGTTAATTGCCGTTATCGGCAACCATCGCGGGAGCCCGGACTCCCGCGATGGTTGTGATGGATGGTTGTTATGAAAGCGTGACTCCCTGAACCTTGACTCGTATCCGCCAGACGATGAGTGGATAGCTGGCTGATTAATTTCCCCCTCTTTCACTGTATCTGCCGATCCCTCACCATATACTTGCCAAACGACTCTGTATTGAGCCGCGGTCAAACCGATTGACCAACCCGTGCTCGTTACCATTAGAAAGTCGCTCCGATGCTCTGTATTCCGCGTATCTGATATGCCATCTCTGCATGCCCCGCTATCCGGGGGAGGGGATGGTCGTGCTTTTCAATCAAGATAAGGATGTATGATGAGAAAGTCTCTGTTGGCCTGCTCCCTGTTGCTGTGCCCTGTCGTGTTTGCTGCCACCCCCCATTGGGAATATAGCGGTGAGGCGGGACCTGCCCACTGGGCCAAGCTGACCCCTGAGTTTAGCCAGTGTGCGGGCAGCAATCAGTCGCCGGTTGACCTGAACGGATTGGTCGAGGCCAAACTGGCCCCGCTGGTACTCCACTATCAGGCGGGTGGCAACACAGTGGTCAACAACGGTCATACCGTGCAGGTCGGTTATGCCCCGGGCAGCACCTTGCAACTCGATGGCACCAGGTTTGAACTAAAGCAGTTTCACTTCCACGCCCCGAGTGAGAACCTCATCGAGGGCAAATCCTATCCGCTGGAAGGGCATCTGGTGCACGTCAGTGACAAGGGAGAGATCGCCGTGGTGGCGGTGATGTTCGAGGCTGGCAAGGCCAATCCGGTGCTGGCGGCAGCTTGGAGTGTATTACCTGCCAAGGTGGGGGAGATCCAGGCCCTCAAGGCGCCGCTCTCTGCTGAGCAACTGCTGCCGGAAAGCCATGACTACTATCGCTTCAGCGGTTCCCTTACTACGCCTCCCTGCTCGGAAGGGGTGCGCTGGCTGGTGATGAAGCAGCCGGTTGAGGTCAGTCAGGCCCAGATCGACGCCTTCAAGGCGGTGATGCACCACCCCAACAACCGACCGGTGCAGCCCCTCAATGGGCGCGTGGTACTGCAATAACACAGCGTTGCAATAGCGCTGCAGATAGCAAAATGTCTAGTCCTGAAATAGGTTTACACATTTTCAACTAGCATTTTTCTACTCAGAACCCTCTATGTACCGCATCGGGGATTC
>NZ_JAAKUB010000044.1:0-11993 GCF_049174935.1 Aeromonas sp. 600886
GGGGCTTCTGTGCGCGCCGGCAGGAGCATCACCATGCCTGACCCCGACAACCAGACGCCAGAACAGCGCATCAAGGAACTTGAGCAACAGCTGGCGCTGATGAGCCAGAAGGCCCAGTTCTTTGAGGCCGTCGTCGATGTACTGAAGAATGACTACGGCGTCTCCATCGTAAAAAAGCGACCCGGCAAGTCCTCTCGCAGCGGCAAGTCGAGAAGCTGACCATCGTCAGGGCTTGCCTGTTTCTGGGGATAAGCCGGCAGGCTTACTACAAGCGCAATCGGGTCGCCGACGAGCGCCATGCTCAAGGGCTGCAGGTGGTGCGCTTTGTGCGTCAGGTTCGACTGCGACAACCTCGGGTGGGCACTCGCAAGCTGCATTATCTGCTGCAGGGTCAGGAGGATGGCGGGCTCAAGGTAGGGCGTGACAGGCTGTTTCGGATATTAGCCGAGCACCGCCTGCTGGTGCAGCCTAAGCGGGCGTATCACAAGACCACCCACAGTTTTCACCGTTTCTACCGTCATCCCAACTTGCTCAAGGCGGGGCCAGAGCAGGTCACGCCGGTGGCCCCGGAGCAGGTCTGGGTCGCTGATATCACCTATCTGCCAGCTAGGAGCGGACCGCTGTACCTGAGCCTGGTGACGGATGCGTACTCACGCAAGATAGTGGGCCATCACGTGCACGAAGGGATGCACGCGGAGTCGGTGGCGATGGCGATGGCGATGGCGTTCAGGAAAGCACTGAAGCAACGGCGTGGCGACGGTGAACTCATCCATCACTCGGACCGCGGCGTGCAGTATTGCTCGGGGCTGTATCAGTCATTACATGAACGGTACGGGGTGAAATGCTCGATGACGGATGGGTATGACTGTTACCAGAATGCGTTGGCGGAGCGGGTGAACGGGATTTTGAAAGGAGAGTTATTGTTGCAAAGCCCGCAGGATTTGACGCAAGCGCGGGAAATGGTGCGTGAAGCGGTGGATATTTACAACGTGGAGCGGCCGCATCATGCGTTGAAATACAGAACCCCCGATGCGGTACATAGGGGGTTCTGAGTAGAGAAATGCTAGTTGAAAATGTGTAAACCTATTTCAGGACTAGACATTCATCTTTGCTCGAGCGCCCGATGACAGACGCCCAAACCCTCAGAGTATTACAACCAGGGGGCAGCAGTCGGCCCGTGGTGCAGGCCCAGCTTCCAGACACGGCCAAAGTGCTTGTAGTGACCGGCCGCGACACCTGCCTTCTCACCCATGCCGTGGTAGAGATCGAGGTGACCCTTCTTCACCGCCCCGCCCACATCCAGCGCAATCAACAAGCGCAGCTGGTGCTTGCCGGTCCAGTTGCCCTCTTTATCGAGCAAGGGAACTTCGGCCAGGATCGGGGTACCCATCGGCAGCAGGGTCTTGTCGGCAGCGACGGCCGCCAGCGGCAGCAGCGGGATACCGGCGGCACCGATCACATCATTAGTCGGGCGACGCTCGAAGAAGACATAGGAGGGGTTCTGCTCTACCAGCTCCTTGACCCTGTGCTCAGGTTGCTGGTTGGCCCACTCCTTGATGGCCTTCATCGACATCTGCTCCTTGGGCACTTCACCGCGGTCAATCAGCACCCGGCCAATGCTCACATAGCCGTGGCCGTTCTTGCCGCTGTAACCCAGATATTGCAGCCTATCGTCGTCACCGTAGTGAACAAAGCCCGATCCCTGCACGTCCATCAGGAAGTTGTCGATAAGGGATTTGCTGTAACCCAGCTCCAACCCGCGGTTGGCAAGGGCGCCCTGGTGGATCTGTGCCCGGGTCGGACAACGGCTGCCGCAGTTGGGCATGGCATAGATGGGGTACTTATACTCGGCATCCGGGCGGTGACGCACCTCCAGCACCGGCGAGTAGTAGCCGGTAAAGAGCACGTTACCCATGCGATCGGCGCCGCCCAGCTGAGCCAGGCTGATGCCGTAACGGGTGATGTCGGCAGGATTGCCGCCGCCCACCACCCAGCGGGAGAGCTGGTGATAGAGCTCGCCATAACGGCTCGCCATCCGCCCTGAACGCTGCATGACAATGCGACTCTGGGGGCCAAACTTGCTGTAATCGGCACTGGCACGACTGTTGACCCGCTCGACCCGCACCAGATCCCCCGGCAAGGTACCGTCCAGATACTGCTTGCCCAGATTTTCCGGCACCTCGCAGTTGAGAAAACATCTGTCATCAGTCTGTTTTTTTGGCACCTCTGCTTTGTCAGAGTTACCCGCACACCCGGCCACCCCCAGCACTATCGCGGTCAGCCAGAATCCGTGTTTGTTCATATGTCCTCATTTAACACCAAGAGTCCTGCTCGGCGGCAAGATGCCAAATTTGCAGGGGGAAAGCAAACGACATCAATCACTTGAAGAGAGATTTCTCCAAAGGGAGGATGCTGGGTTATAACAAGGTGACAGGATATGCGAGGTAATGGATGGAACAGCTCGAAATATTCCCGTTGCAGAGCCCCTGTATCGGGGTCTGCGAGGTGAACAACAAGGGCTATTGCAAAGGATGCCTGCGCAATCGCGAGGAGCGTTTCAACTGGCAGAAAATGAGCCCTGCCCAGCAACAGGATGTAATGCGTCTGTGTCGCGCCCGCAAGGCGCGGGTTGAGGCTGCGCGGCGCAAAGCGCTGGAAGGAGCGCAACCCCAGTTGCCAGAACAACAAGGCTGGGAGTTTTAACCACTCCCTATCTTCCCCTCACAGGTTACCTATCCTCCCGACAAAACAAAAAGCGGCCCACAGGCCGCTCTTGGTTATGACGTCTTGCCGGGTGGCGAGGCTTATGCCGTGGCCAGCTTGGCCTGCTCTTCGCCGCGCTTGAGCATGGCGTAGGAGACACCGGTCAGCAGCGAGCCTGCTGCAATGGCCACGATATACATCATGACATTGCTGATGGCGTGCGGGATGAACAGCACGAACAGACCGCCGTGGGGAGCCATCAGCTCGCAACCGAACAGCATGGAGAGCGCACCGGTCAGGGCGCCGCCGACCATGCAGGCCGGGATGACCCGCATCGGATCCTTGGCGGCAAACGGGATGGCCCCCTCGGAGATAAAGCACAGACCCAGCACGAAGGAGGCCTTGCCCGCTTCCTGTTCCGCCTTGATGAACTTGGCGCGGGCCAGGAAGGTGGCGATCCCCATCCCCAGCGCCGGCACCATGCCGGCGGCCATCACGGCAGCCATGGGGGCGTAGGTTTTGGAGGCCAGCAGGCCGACCCCGAAGGCGTAGGCTGCCTTGTTGACCGGGCCACCCATGTCGAAGCACATCATGGCACCGATGATGACACCCAGCAGCACAGCGTTGGCAGAGCCCATGTTGTTGAGGAAGGTGGTCATGGCATTCATGATGCCGGCCACCGGGCCACCCACCACGTAGATCATCACCAGACCGGTAAAGAGGCTGGCAAAGAGCGGAATGATCAGGATGGGCTTGAGCGCTTCCAGGGTCACCGGCAGGCGCACCCTGTCGCTCAGGTACTTGGCGCTGTAACCGGCCAGAAAACCGGCGACGATGCCGCCAAGGAAACCGGCGCCCAGCGAGCTTGCCAGCATGCCGCCGATCATGCCGGGAGCGAGACCCGGGCGGTCAGCGATGGAGTAGGCAATGTAACCGGCCAGCACCGGGATCATCAGGGCAAAGGCAGAGCCGCCACCGATCTTCATCAGAGCGGCGGCCAGAGTGCCTTCCACCTTGAACGCCTCAATCCCGAACACGAACGAGAGCGCGATAATCAGGCCGCCCGCCACCACCATCGGCAACATAAAGGAGACACCGGTCAGCAGATGCTTGTAGGGGCCAGCTTTTTCCTCTTTCTTGGGCTGGCTGGCACCGCTGTGACGATAGGTTTTCGCCTCGGTCCACGCCTTGCCCAACTCGGCACGGGTTTTCTTCAGTGCCGCACCGGTACTGGTGCGATAGACCAGCTTGCCGTCGAAACGAGCCATGTCCACCTCGATATCGGTGGCGAGGAACACCAGATCAGCGGATGCAATCTCCTCGGCGGTCAGGGCGTTCTGGGCACCGACCGAGCCTTGGGTCTCGACGCGGATCTGATAACCCAGCTGTTTGGCCATGGTCTCCAGCGCTTCTGCCGACATAAAGGTGTGGGCAACGCCAGTCGGGCACGCTGTCACTGCCACGATGCGCTTCCCAGCGGCGACCGATTTGGCGGCAGCAGGCGCGGCTTGATGACGATAGACGCTGGCACCGCTGGTGGCAGCTTCCAGCAAGGCAGCCGGATCCTGCAGGGCGAGATCCATGCTGCCCTGATAGACTCGCTTGCCATCATAGGCGGCGAGATCCACCGGGGCACTGGCGACAACCAGCACCAGATCGGCGGCGGCAATCTGCTCCTTGCTCGGTACTTGGCGGGGCTGCACGCTGGAGCCGACGTCGAGGGTGAGTTCCCAGCCAGCCAGTTTGGCCTGCTGTTCTATCCGTTTTGCAGCGAGAAAGCTGGTGGCAATGCCCGCCGGGCAAGCCGTAACCAAGATTGCTTTCATTGGGCATCTCCTGAGTTTTCCATTGAGGGGGTATTGCACTGAACCGGTGCCAGCGCATCCAGACGCTCTACGCGCACCTGTTCAAGTAAAGGGTTGAGCACATTGATATCGTCAAAGCCGACCGCCACCTGACTGACCGCCAGTGCCGAGACGGCGGTGGCCAGCCGCAGGGTCTGCTCCGGCGCCCAGCCAAGGCTCAGACCATGGGCGAGACCTGCCACCAGAGAATCGCCAGCACCAACCGTGCTGACCACCTGCATCCGCGGCGGAATGGCTTGCCAAACGGCATCCGGGGCAAACCAGATGAGGCCATCGGCGCCGTTGGAGATCACCACGTTGGGGATCCCGTTCGCCTGCAGCGCGCGGGCACACTCGGCCTGCTCGCTCAGGGTCTTGATGGGGCGACCAGCCCATTGGCTCAGCTCCTCCAGATTGGGTTTGACCAGGGTCGGCGCCGCCTTGATCCCTTCGCTTAACGCCGCACCGCTGCAATCGAAGATCACCTGCTTGCCCTTGGCCTTGAGCAGGCGGATCAGATGGGCGCAGTAATCGGGGGCCACCCCTTTGGGCAGGCTGCCCGCCAGCACGAACCACTCGGCGTGAGGTGCCAATTTGTCGATGGCCTGCTCCAGCGCGCACACTTCCCCTTGCTGGATGGTGAGCCCCGGCAAGTTGAGATCGGTGACCCGACCGGACTGCTCGGAAATCTTGACGTTGATGCGGGTGCTGCCCGCGACACGGACAAAGTGATCATCCAGCGCACGCTCTGCAAACAGGGAGACAAAGCTCTGCTCATTGTCTGCGCCCAGCCAGCCGGTGACGCCCACCTCGCGGCCCAAGTCCTTGAGCACCATGGCGACGTTGATCCCCTTGCCTGCGGCACGCAGGTTGGCCTCGCTCACCAGATTGACCTCACCGAGGCTCATCGCCTCGAGGCGAGTAGTGAGATCAAGGGCCGGATTGAGGGTGATGGTAACAATCTTCATTAATGCGCCCCCTCGCCGAGACCAGCGGCGATGGCCTCACCGATCCCCTTGAGAGCCGCTTCGGCATCAGCCCCTTCGGCGCGAAATGCCAGACGGTGCCCGCATTTGACCCCAAGACCGATCACTTTCATCAGGCTCTTGGCGGAAACCGCTTCGCCGCTGCCATCCAGATTGGCAACCCGGATGTCGGATTCAAACTCTTTGGCCACCTTGACCAGCATGGCGCCCGGACGAGCGTGCAAGCCGTGGGGATTGATGATGGTGAAGGTTTCGGAAAGACCGCTCGCGGGCCCTGCCTGCAACATGGCCAGTCCCTCACCGCCTGCCAGCGTAGCCAGCTGACCGGCAGCCGCCAGTTTGGCCAGATTCTCCAACTGCGGTAGATGGCTGCTATCTGCGGCACACAGCAGCAGCATGGCGCTGACCGGCAGATCCCCTGTCATGAGGGGGCTACTCGGGGTGGCCAGCACCCAACCGGTCTGGGCCGCTTGCGCCCGGGCGAGCCAGACGGCCTCGCCCAGATAGGCAGGTTCGCTTGCCAGCAGCGCGCTCACCATGGCGGCATCGCCCCAGCCCGCAGACTTGGCGCGGGCGGCTGCTCCCAGCAGCAGTTGGTCGCGATCATCGGCCGGGAAGTCAGCCAGGGTCAGGTATTGCACCTCTTTGGCGGCAGTGGCGCCAGTCAGGATGTTGATGATGGTGTCGGCATCGGTGGCCTCTTTGAGCTGAGCTGCCGCCTGCTCGTCACCCAGCACATGGGTGAGCTGGCGCAAAATGCCCAGATGCTCGTCGGACTTGGCGGCGATGCCGATGGCGACATAGGCGATCTGCCCCTCATCCCACTCGATACCATTGGGGAACTGGGCCACCATGACGCCTGTGTTCTTCACCAGATGACGGGTATCGGTGGTGCCGTGGGGAATGGCGATGCCGCTGCCAAGATAGGTGGTATGCTGCGCTTCACGGGCCAGCATCCCATCCACATAGCCAGCTTCCACCAGACCGGCTTCGGTCAGTTTGCCTGCCAGCAGGGCAATGGCGTCCGACTTGGTCGCCACCGACTGCCCCAGCAAGATCTGCTCTCGCGCCAACTTCAACATAGAGACTCTCCATCAGGTTCCGGCCACGCCGGTACGTCACAATTGAACATTCGGATAACTCGCCAGCTGACAATAGACCTGAACACGGTTCACTGTGATCGGGGCCTGATTTTCAGGCCACTGGGTCTCTTCGTTGCTGACAGGCTGAATCGTTTCACTTACACTCAGACTGAATCGTTTCAGCGAATTGATCAAGTACCCACAAAGAGTGCTTTTCAATGATATGATCCCGCGCACACTTTTCGGTGCCCTCACCCGGCAGTGACCGTGGGCCTTGCAACTCACACAGAGCCAATATGATGAAACTGGATGAAATCGCCGCCCTCGCCGGTGTCTCGCGCACCACGGCAAGCTATGTGATCAATGGCAAGGCCGACCAATACCGCATCAGCCAGGCCACCCGCGACAAGGTGATGGCCGTGGTCACCGCCCACAACTATCAGCCGGACAGCCGCGCCGCCTCCCTGCGCGGCGGCCAGACCAAGACTCTGGGCTTTATCCTGCCCGACCTTGAGAACGCCAGTTACGCCAAACTGGCCAAGCGGCTGGAACAGGGTGCCCGGGCGCAGGGCTATCAGCTGCTGATCGTCTGCTCGGAGGATGAGCCCGCCACCGAAAAAGAGCTGGCCCAGATGCTGGTGAGCCGCCATGTGGATGCCCTGCTGGTGGCCAGCTGCCTGCCGCCGGACGACCCCTTCTACGGTAAATTGCAGGCGCAAGGCAGCCAAATCCTCGCCATCGACCGGGCGATGGCAGCCGACAAGTTTGTCACCGTCGCCAGTGAAAACGAGAAGGCAAGCTTTGATCTCACCAGCTCCCTGCTCACCCCGAACTTACGCCATATCGCCTTGATCACCGCGCTGCCAGCACTCACGATCAGTCAGGAGCGAAAAGCCGGTTTCGAGCAGGCGGTCGCCAGTCATAGCGCGACTCGCCACCTGTGCGAGGGGGATCACTTCTCCCGCCTTGAGGGGTATCGCCTGATCAAGGATCTGCATCAGCAGCTGGGTCAGCTGCCCGAAGCGCTGATCACTACTTCCTATATCCTGATGGAGGGGGTGCTGGACTATCTATTGGAGCAAGAGATCGATATGAGCAAGCTTGCCATGGCCACCTTCGGGGACGATCGCCTGCTCGACTTCCTCCCCTTTGGCATCAACTCCCTGCCCCAGCAGCACGACGCGCTGGCGAGCCAGGCGCTGGAGCTGGCACTCAAGGCGGTGAACGGCGACTACCAGAACGGGCTGCACTATGTGAGCCGCACCCTCAAGCGCCGTCGCTAACCTGACCGCAGCAGACCCGATTTGCTGTCAATGGGTGGTAAAGCGAACAGATGACAATAAGGCTGCCGGCATCGGCAGCCTTATTGTTTTCCCCCACAACCCTACCCGCCCGCTTTGCTTTCTCTACCGTCTGGCCGACTAAACAACCGGCCTCCACACTCCTTTCACCCCGCAACTAAACGCCAACGCCACGACAAGGCACTCCCCCATCCGTGCTGCAACCACTTGGCTGACCTGTATCAATGAGCCCCTGCCAGTCATTTTATCGGTGCTTTTTTCTGCAATTAGCCATCACTGTCATCATTTATTTCCACTTGTTGCCACAAGCCAGCACAAGATCCGTATAAAGGGGGTTGTTTCCGCTATTTTGATCCGCTAACGTGGCAACCATCTTTTACAACTGACAGGTTTTAGGTACAGATGTTCCCGTTCCGATATTGCTAGCCTCCGGCCCTATCACCGGAGGCACCTTCTGATAACGCCAATCGGCCCCCTCTTGTTGACGTCACTGCTGACATCGCCTGTTTGCACTGATACCGCTATGTTCGGATGGATAACATGAATACCAAAACTCTGGGTTGTACCCTGTTGATTGCCGGCACCACCATAGGTGCCGGCATGCTGGCCCTGCCGCTGGCCTCCTCCTCCCTCGGCGGCCCCGCCACCCTGATGTTGATGGTCGGCCTCTGGGCCCTGATGGCCTTTACCGCCATGCTGCAAGTAGAGGCAAGCCTCAACACCGGCAAATGGTACCTGCACCAGCTGGCGGACCATCTGCTCGGCCCCTGGGGCAAGCGTATCGCCTCCTTCTGTATCCTGATGCTGTTCTACTCGCTGGCCTCCGCCTACATCAGCGGCGGCAGCAGCCTGCTGGCACAGGCGCTGGCCGATGCCGGCATCACCCTGAGCCAGGAGCAGGCCGCTTGGGCCTTTACCCTGCTGTTTGGTGGCATGGTCTGTGTCGGCACCCGCTCGGTGGATTACCTCAACCGACTGATGTTCACCGTCAAACTGGTGATCATGGTGGTGGTGCTGGCGTTGCTGCTGCCCCGCACCGAAGGGCAGCATCTGCTCTCGATGCCGCTGGGTCAGGGCCTGTTGCTGGCGGGCCTGCCGGTCATCTTCACCTCGTTTGGCTTTCACGGCTCCATTCCGAGCGTGATGCTCTACCTCGGTGACTGCCCAAAACAGCTGCGTCGGGTCTTTGTCTGGGGCTCAGCCCTGCCACTGATCCTCTACGTGCTGTGGCAGGTAGCGATCCTTGGTTTGCTCGGCCAACAAGCCCTGCTGCAAACCGGTGGTGCGCTGGACAGCCTGCTGGCAAACGTCGGCAAACTGGTGAGCTGGCCTGTGTTTAATCAGGCGATGCACTTGTTTGCCGACCTGGCGCTCGCCACCTCCTTCCTCGGGGTAACGCTGGGACTGTTTGACTTTATGGCCAAGGTGACCCGCCGCAAGGACAACTGGCAGGGCCGCACCCAGACTGGCCTTATCACCTTTGTGCCGCCATTGCTGTTTGCCCTCTACTTCCCGCAGGGCTTTATCATGGCCCTCGGCTACGCTGCCATTGCGCTGGCGATCCTCGCGGTACTGCTGCCGGTGGCGCTGGTATGGCAGAGCCGCAAGCAGGCGCCTGCCCACCACTACCGCGCCCCGGGTGGCGTAGTGGCGCTGGGAGTGGCCGCCGCCATGGGCGTGCTGATTGTTGGCGTCCAGATCAGCGTCAGCATGGGGCTGCTGCCCGCGCTGTAATCCCCGATACTGAAAGCAAAGCCCCGCCAATTAACTTGGCGGGGCTTTGTGCTATCAACGCTGCCATGATTCTGCCCATTCCCTCCTCGCACAAGAGGGATAAAGGACGTTTCAGCTACGCTTTTTCCATATGCAATGGAGTGGGGAGCAAGGTATGAAGTGGGCTGGCTGGTGGCTGCTGTTTTGCCTGAACTCGATTGCCCAGGGCGCGCCCCTGACGCTGGCGGCGCCCGTGGAATATATCCCCCTGCTGCGCCCCTTCTATGAGGAGTGGTTTGGCAAGGCCAGGGTCGATTTTACCTTTATCCCCTGTACCAGCGCCCGCTGCAAAAAGCTGCTTGATTCCGATAGCACCATCGCTGGCGATATCGCCCGGATCAAGGGCTTTGAGCAGACCCATCCGCATATGATCCCGGTCGGCACGGCGATTGGCGAAGTGACCATCTATGCCCAGAGCAAGCAGGACGCCAGCTGGCCACCCGCCAGTCAGGAGCGGGTTGGCTGCCTGCGCGGCATTCAGTGGTGCAGCCGCTATCTCGACAGTCGACGCATCGTCTGGTTCAACGATGAGAAGCAGGGTCTCGCCCTGCTCCAGCGCGGCAGAACCGACTGGGTGATCCGGCTACTGCCCACCAATCAATCCCCCCTTGCCGCACCATGGAAACGGGTCTCCGATATCGAGGTTTATCTCTACCTCAACAAGAGCCGCCAGGCCGATATCGCCGCCCTTGTCCAATCCCAGCAGCAGCTGATAGCGAGCGGCCGCTGGCAGCAGATGCAGGAGCGCTACTTCTCGGCCCTGCTGACCCCCATCCGCTGATCGGGGCACCACCGAACAAACCGCCAAGAACCGTGTTTTATACAATCTTTTTTGCCACCGAAGCCTGAACGGACAGTTCAAAACCCGTTCATGCCCGCTCGCTACACTGCCCCCTCGTTTATCGCTTTCAGGAGCCTGAAAACAATGATGTTGCATCTCACGAAGAGTTCCCTTGCCCTTGCTCTGCTGGCAGCCAGCGGCGCCCTCAGCGCGGCCGAAATCACCAACAACAATATCACCGAGGCCGACATCAAGGCGGCGCAGGATGCCTGGGGCGCGGCGCTCATCAAGATCAGCGATGACTATCGGGCCGGCGGCATTGAGCGCGCCAAAGCCACCGCCGAGGCGGTACTCGACAGCGCTTATGGCTACCAGCAGGGGCCGGTACTGTTCAAACCCACCCTCGCCGGTGGTGAGCAGACCTTTCGCACCACCCGCGAGGGGGCGCTGGCCTATTTTGTCGGCAACAACAGCGCCTATCCGGCAGATAGCGGCTTTGCCCTGAAAAACTGGCAGAGCTACCGCTATGACAATGCCGCCGTCTATATCAACGGCAACATGGCGCTGACCATGGGCAAGGTGCATCTGGTGGATCGCGACAACAAGGAGACCACGGTCGACAAGAGCTGGGGTTTCAAGAAGGGGAATGATGGCAAGGTGCGCATCGTGCTGCACCACTCCTCTCTCCCCTACGGCGCCTGACTGGCGAAGTGCAGCTGACAGAGCACGCCACCTAAAACCAGACAACAAGCCCTGCCAGACTGGCGGGGCTTTTTTATCCGGCAAGGGTGCTTTGGGCGCCATGGCCGAGCCCCCTTTACTGCTACCCTCAAGGGCAAGCCATTGAGCGCGCAACAGATCCATGCTTATCCATCACCTCGGGAGCCCTACGCCATGACCATACTGCCCATCTATGCAGCCCTGCTTGCCCTGCTCTTTGTCCTGCTCAGCGTACGCACCATTCGCACCCGTCACCGCCAGAAAGTGGCGCTCGGCCATGGCGATGATCCCGCCATGCTGCGGGCCATGCGGGTGCACGCCAACTTTGCCGAGTATGTCCCCCTCGCCCTGCTGCTCATCTATTTCGTCGAAACCGGCAGCCATGCCCCCTGGCTGGTTCATCTGCTAGGGAGTGCCCTGCTGCTTGGTCGCCTCTGTCACGCCTTCGGCATGAGCCGCACACCGGAGCATTTCCGCTATCGGGTGGTGGGAATGGGGCTGACTTTCACCGTCATTTTGCTGAGTGCGGCCTGTCTCCTGATCACCGCCCTGCTCTCCTGACCAGAGCAGGTCAGCCAAACGCGGATCTGCAGAAGCATGTCTAGTCCTGAAATAGGTTTACACATTTTCAACTAGCATTTATCTACTCAGAACCCCCTATGTACCGCATCGGGGGTTCTGTATTTCAACGCATGATGCGGCCGCTCCTCGTTGTACATATCCACAGCTTCACGCACCATTTCCCGCGCTTGCGCCAGGTCCTGCGGGCTTTGCAACAACAACTCTCCCTTCAAAATCCCGTT
>NZ_JAAKUB010000045.1:0-11119 GCF_049174935.1 Aeromonas sp. 600886
CCCGATGCGGTACATAGAGGGTTCTGAGTAGAAAAATGCTAGTTGAAAATGTGTAAACCTATTTCAGGACTAGACATACGTTGTTGTGAGCCATCTGCCTGCCAGTGGTTCGGCGCTCTTCGTGGCTTAGCCGACCTTGAAGGGGGTCAGCTCGGCCAGCGGGGCGGCGTCCATAAAGGCTTGCGGCTCCTGGCCATGTTTGAAGATCTTGAAGTCCTGCTCGCGGGCGCTCCAGTACTCAACGGTATCGCCGCTGATCTGCAGCAGGCTCGCTTCACGCAGGGCCACCACGTGCTCGCTCGGGTTGATGGCGCAGAACTCGGCCAGACGCTCGTCGCGGGTCTCGCCCATGTGGCCGCTGATGCTGGCGTCCAGATAGTGCGGGTTGATTTGCAGCGGGAACAGGCCCAGCGCCGGCAGCACGGCGGCACTGCAAACCGGCATGTCGTTGGTGGTGCGGATGCTCGGGGTCGCCACGTTGCAACCGGCGCTCCAGCCCACATAGGGGACGTCCCGCTCGCGCACGGCACGCTGGATCGGCACGATCAGACCGTTTTCATGCAGCATCTGGTTGAGACGCCAGGTATTGCCGCCGCTGATAAAGATGGCGTCCGCCTGATTGATGGCATCAACCGGGTCATCGAAATGGTGGATGCTGATGGCATCGACTCCCAGACTCTCCTGCAGCTCGTTGGCCCGGGCATCCCAGTCGCTGCGGATCACCGCGTAGGGGATGAGCAGAATGCGCTTGACCTGTTTGCGAGCCAGCAGGCTTTGAACCCGGTCACGGGCCCAGCCGAGCAGACCCGGAAATTCGTTGGCTTTACCGTTGCTAAGCAGAAGCAGTTCCATCAAATCGTTCCTCAAAAAGTGAAAGCGGAGGAGGGGGGCCACCGGATCCGCCGTGCGGCCGGATGGCAAGAGCAGGCATGCTACCACCATTGGCGCGGCGGTTCTGTGATCGCGAGGCCCATTCAGCGGCTATGGATGAGTTATGGATGGATAACTCAATGCCAAGCGGTGGATTAATGAGCCGTGGTCAACTCGCCAGTCATCGCCAATAAAAGACCCCGCCGCAGCGGGGTCATGGCAGAGTTAGTCGAGTCTGAGATCGACCCACACCATGCGGTGATCCGAACTGACTCCCTTGGCGATGCCGAGTTTCGCATCATAGACCAGGTGATAACCGGCCTCGAAGCTGGCCGGCCAGAAGACGCCGCTCTTGACCGCGTTGAGGTTGGCGGAGGGGATGACGTGATCCAGCTGCAGCACGCTGGAGTTGGTGATGCGTTCCGGGTTGGGGCGATTGAGGTTGCGTTTGCAGTCGGTCCCCTTGCTGACACACTCCGGGCCCCCTTCGCTGGCCGGGATCAGGGTGCCATTGGTGATGGCCTGATTCATCAGCGGGTTGTTTAGCAGATCCTGAATGGCGGTCAGGTCACCGTCACCGGTGAGCGGATCGGCGTTGAGATCACCCGCGATAACGAACTTGGCGTTTTTGGCCAGTCCACCCTTGGTGCCCTTGTCATCGGTCATGTAGTTGAGACCCTTGACGTAGTCATTCCAGAAAGCGATCTCGGCGCGGTTGTGCTTGACGGTGTGACGCGCCGCGTTGGCAAAGATCGGCGGGGTCGGGTGGGAGATCAGGAAGTGGATCACCTCTTCCCCTTTCTCGGTCTTGATGCGTACCGGCACATCGGCATGGTTCTTGGAAGAGAGCGGGTACTGCTGCCAGGCTGCGTCTGAATACCAGGCATCACCACACTGGCGGCTGGCCGGGATCTTGACCTTGGGATTGTTGCAGTCATCGATGATGGGGTTCTGCTCGCCCGGCATATCCTTCCACTTGAAGTTCTGGAAGGTGCGGATCTGCTTGGTGTCGATGGGGTATTTGGACATCACCGCAAAGGCGTACTGGCCGTGGTAGTTGCCAAAGCCCCAGGCATCGTCGGGGCCGCTGTTAACCTTGCCATCCAGATTGAGGTCATAACCGCTCATCAGGCCGGTGTTGGTGGCGAAGTTCTGCATCACCGGATAGCTGATGGCCGTCACCTCTGCGTGCTGGGCGTGAGCCAGATAGTTGTCGTTGAAGGCTTTCAGATCGGCGGTGCTCTCGCCTTTGCCGTCGTTGTCGAACTCGTTGAGCAGGAACACATCCGGGCGGGTACGCTGGATGATCTCCGCCACGTTGCGGATCTGCTGCACGTTCTTGGCTTTGGTTTCAGTGGCGCCGCTCAGGCTCCCTTCGGCGAGGCGGGCCAGCAGAGCATCCTGCTCGGTGCGGGTCAAGGCCAGCTCACCTGTCAGCATACCGGCGGCAGTGCGGTCAAAAGAGAGGTTGAAGGTGGCAAAACGAACCATGGGATCAGCTGCCTTTGAGTCGTTGTCGCTGTTGCAGCCAGCCAGCATCCCGAGGGAGATGGCGGCAGCCAGTAGGGTTTTGTTGATATTTTTCATTGTAATTGTTCCGTAGCATCAATGAGTTATGCCTTCTGTGAGGCGGCGCCATTATAAGTAGACGGTGATGCTGCGGGGGTTTTGCCTGAGCAAAGTGTGAGGATATTCACACCACATATCTGGCGATGATGAATGTTAGCAGGGCGACATGGGGTGTGAAAAACCGGTTTATACGCTGCAGTTTTCGGGATGAATAGCGCGCGCTGCCAACCATTACCGCACTCTGAATTTGTCACACCACCATCGGCAGGCCGCTCTCGGGGTGGTGGATCACCTGTGCCGGATAGTCATAGAGCCGGGCGATCAGCTCAGGGGTGAGCACTTCGGCAGGCGTGCCATCGGCCATCAGCTTGCCCCGCTCCAGCATCACCAGCCGATCGGCATAGCGCGCCGCCAGATTGAGGTCGTGCAGCACCACCAGCACAGCTGTATTGCGGCTGGCGAGGGCGCGCGCCATGGTGAGCAGCTGATGCTGGTATTTCAGATCCAGCGCCGAGGTGGGCTCGTCGAGCAGCAGCAAGCGGGGTTGCTCGGCCTGCTCGGTCGGAGAGGGGGCCTGCCAAATCTGCGCCAGCACCCGGGCAAACTGCACCCGCTGCCGCTCGCCGCCAGAGAGCCCGGGATAGAGCCGCTTGGCCAGATGCTCGACCCCGGCATGGGTCATGGCCGCCGCCACAATTTCGTCGCGCCGCGCCGCCGGTTCACTGTGGGGCAAGCGCCCCATGGCAACCACTTCCTCGCAGAGAAAGGGGAAGTTGAGGGAGGAGCTTTGCGGCAATACCCCGAGCCGGTGGGCCAGCTGGCTGCTGTCCCACTGCTGGCGATTCGCGCCAAACAGGGTGATGGAACCATCATATTCCAGCTCGCCGGTCAGGCACTTGAGCAGCGAGCTCTTGCCCGCCCCGTTGGGACCGAGCAGCGCGGTGAGGGTACCGCTCTCGAGACTAAGATCGAGCCCATCCAGGATCTGGCGCTGGCCACGGCGCAGGCTGAGTCGGCTGCAGCTCAACAGGGGGGAGGAGAGTGAGGATGAGAGTGGTTGCATAACAGTCCGTATCACAGGGCGCGGCGGCCTTTTACCAGCAGCCAGATGAAGAAGGGAGCGCCGAGCAGGGCGGTGATGATGCCCACCGGCAGCTCGGCCGGGGCCAGCAGGGTGCGCGCCAGCATATCGGCTGCCAGCAGCAGGGCGGCGCCAAGCAGGGCCGATAGTGGCAGCAACCTGACATGGTTGGGACCCGCCAGCAGGCGCACCAGATGGGGCACAACCAGCCCGACGAAGCCGATCATCCCCGCTACCGCCACCGCCACGCCGACGCCCGCTGCGGTGAGCAGGATCAGGCGACGTTTGAGGGATTGCACATTGACCCCCAGATGACGGGCCTCCCCTTCACCCAGCAGCAGGGCGTTGAGGGGATTGGCATCGCGCATAAAGAGCCACAGCAGGGCCGCCAGGGTGAGCAGGGCTAGCGCCACATCGGCCGGTTTGCCTGCCGCCAGCGTTCCCATCTGCCACAGGCTCAGGTTGCGCAGCATCTGATCGTCCGCCAGATAGGTGAGCAGGCCGATCACCGCGCCGGAGAGCGCCGTGATGGCGACCCCGGCCAGCAGCATAACAGTGACCGAGGTGCCCCCCTCACGGGTGCCGAGCAGATAGACCAGGGTGGTGGTGAGCGCGCCGCCGAGAAAGGCGAGCAGCGGCAGCAGACCAACCCCGATGGTGGCTTGCAGCTGCTGGCCGAGGGGGGCCAGCAGCACGATGGCGAGTGCAGCCCCAAGCGCCGCACCGCCGGAGACACCTATGATGCCGGGGTCAGCCAGGGGGTTGCGAAACAGCCCCTGCATCACGGCGCCACAGAGCCCGAGGATCCCCCCCACTGCGATGCAGAGCAGGGTTCTCGGCAGGCGAATTTCCTGCACGATCAGTAGCTTGTGTGACTCAATCCCGCTCTCCTGCCCGGCAAACAGCGCCCGCAGACTCTCGCCCAGGGTGAGGGTCATGGGGCCGGTTGCCAGCGAACCGAGCAGCAACAGTGCCAGTGCGGCCGTGGTAAAGGCCAGCAGCCAGGAGAGGGGTAACCGCATCATGACCCCTGCTTGATCCACTGGGCGATCTGGTTCGCCTGTTGCAGGGAGTTGAGGCTCAGGCCCCCTTGCAGGGCGTGGCCGTCGATGGCGTGAATGGCGTTACGCTTGCCAGCCGGGGTAGCGGCCAGGGCGGGTACTTCTGCCAGCACCTTGGCCGGATCGGCATACTGCTGCCAGTCACGACCGCTGACCAGCACCAGATCGGGCTGCATCTCGATGAGGGATTCGGCGGATACCGGCTTGTAGTTGCGCAAATCGGCGACCGGATTGATGCCACCTGCCAGCGAAATCAGCGCGCTGGCGGTGGTGTCCCCCCCGGCGATGCTGGTGGGTTGCCCCTTGTGCAGCAGCAGGAAGGCGACCTTGAGCGGTTTGTTCTGTTTGGCTTGCGCCGCCAGCTGATCGGTCTGAGCCTGGATCTCTGCCTTCAGGCGATCGCCAGCGGCTTTGTCGCCCAGCAGGCTGGCGAGGGTGTCGATACGCTGGTTGAGGTTGGCGAGGGTCGGCGCGGTATCCAGCACCTCCACCTTGACCCCGGCACGGCGCAGCTGATCCAGGGTCGGGGCCGGCCCCATCTCGTCACTGCCCACCAGTCGGGTGGGGGAGAGGCTCAGGATCCCTTCGGCGGCCAGCGCCCGGTGATAACCCACCTTGGGCAACCCTTTTGGCAAGGGGCTGCTGACATCGGTGGCGATCAGGCTCGATTCACCGCCAAGGGCCAGAATGAGTTCTGTGGTGGCCGGGCCGATACTGACGATACGCTCTTTCTGTCCGTCGGCGGCAACGGCAGAGAAGGGAGAGAGTGAACTGCAGAGCAGGGTGATGGCGAGGGCAAGACGACGGCCCATGCTAACCTCCGAAGGGGTGAATGAAACGGGTGTGCCGCCGAGAATATCAAGGCTTTGGAAAAAATGCACTGATAATGATAGCAATTATCAATTGCATTGATTCCAGTGCTTTATTAGAGTAGCCGCCATGATAAACAGCGGGACGACCTGGTCCCGCAGAGGGAGAAAACATGAGCATTGCACAACGCATTCACGCGCTGCTGGAGCAGGATCCCGGCGCTCATCCGTCCACCCTGGCTGCCCAGCTTGCCATCAGCGAATGGGAGGTGGTTCGCCATCTGCCCGCCGAGCTGGTGACCCTGCTGCCCGCCGATCGCGCACAAGGTCTGTTGGAAGATCTGGCCGACTGGGGCCCGGTGACCACCATCGTCGAATCAGAAGGTTCCATCTTCGAGGTAAAAGCCCCCTTCCCGAAAGGCAAGGATGCACGCGGTTACTACAACCTGATGGGCCGCGACGGTGAGCTGCATGGTCACCTCAAGCTCGACAACGTGGCGGGGATTGCGCTGGTCAGCAAGCTGTTCATGGGCAAGGAGGGGCACTCCTTCCAGTTCTTCGGTCACTCCGGCCGCTGCATTTTCAAGGTCTATCTGGGTCGCGACGAGAAACGCCAGTTGCTGGCCGATCAGGTCACCCGTTTCATGGCGCTGCGCCACAACTCTCAAGAGGAAGTCAAAGCATGAGTGAACGTCAGGAGCGTCTGCAGAACCGTCTGCAACCGGAGATCCGCGAGTTTCGCGACAGCTGCCGCACCCTGCAGCTCGCCACCGTCGATGGCGAAGGCAATCCCAACGCCAGCTATGCCCCGTTCGTGCTGCAGGAAGATGGCTACTATGTGCTGATCTCCGAGATCGCTCGCCACGCCCGTAACCTGCAACAGGTGCCGCGAGTATCCCTGATGCTGATCGAGGATGAGAGCGGTGCCCGCGAGCTGTTTGCCCGCAAGCGCTTGACCTTCGATGCGGTGGCTGAAGTGGTGGCCCGTGACGACGCCCGCTGGAGCAAGGCGGTGGCGGCGCTGGAGGGGCGTTTTGGCGAGATCATCAAGGGTCTCTCCAACCTCAAGGATTTCAAACTGTTCCGCCTCAAGCCGGAACAGGGGCTGTTCGTCAAGGGCTTCGGCCAGGCGTTCGCGGTTTCCGGTGACGAGCTGGTGGATTTCGTCCATCTGGTGGAGGGGCACAAGCGCATCGACACCGGTGCCGAGCTTACCAGTCCGGCCGATGCGCCGGTCTGATAATCCCTGTCGACGACAACAGCCGTCATAACAAAACGGGCAGCCAATTGGCTGCCCGTTTTTATTGCGTTATCTCATCCGGCCTGTTCAATCCTGCCAGGAGGCCTTGTTGGGAAAAGCGCGACGATCGGCGTCGGTGGCCGTTTCGTTGCACTCTCCCCGCACCTTCCAGGAGGTCTGGCTCAGTACGATGTACCCCTGGCGGCAATACTGCTTGGTCGCCAGGGTCTCGGTCAGCAGGTTCTCCTGCAAGGCTTCCCGCTGTTCCAGCAGCCGCTGGCTCTGGGCCGCCGAGAGGCCGCGCGGCAAGGTGTCGTTGGGTGCGGCTTCAAAGGTGAACCGCTTGCTCCCCTCCTCGTTGATGTGGGTCAGAAACAGGGGTTCCGGCCCGTCATACTTCTGTCCGGGCAAGCTGGAGCAGGCCGACAGCAGGGGAACAATCAACAACAGGGTGGCAGACAACAGGCGCACGACAGACTCCAGTGAGAAACGAGGCGAGGTTCGCAGATTAGCACGGCTGCAGGGCGGGTGTTACTGCCAGCAGCTCGTCGGTGGTGAGCAAGGTCACACTGCGCCCCTCCGGCAGGCTGAGGTGGCGCCACATCCAGTGATGGTGCTCGGTGATCTGGGCCGCGCTAAGGTGGGGGCGATCGGCGGTGGTGTGACCATCGCTCAACACCAGCACCTCGTACCCATGGGAGGCTGCACTGCGCACTGTGGTGTCGACGCAAAAATCGGTGGCGCAGCCACAGAGAATGAGTCGATCGACCGGCTGCTCGGCCAGCAGGAAGGCGAGCTCGGTGTCGAGAAAGCTGTCACAGGCCGTTTTGCGCACCCGGCTCTCTCCCTTGGCCGGTTGCAGCGCACTGTGCAACTGCCAACCCGGGGTGCCCGGTTCCAGTTCGGTACCGGGGGGCGAGTCATGCTGGATATAGATGACCCGTCCCTGTTGCTGCCTGACATGGGCCGCAGCCCGATTGATATTGGCCAGCACCTGCTCCTGGCGGTAACGGGGCTCGTTGAACAAGCCTTGCTGCACATCGATGATCAGTAACACATCCATATTTTACCCGCCGTTTCCTGGAAGATTAGGGTTGCAGCCACTGGCTGCAGTCACGACTGCGGGATTGATGCAGCGCGCCCATATCTTGCTTCATCTCGTCACTGTTTTGCCAGCGCTTAGGCAGCGGCATGATGGTTACCTGCACATCGGCTGCGGGATCTGCAACAGAGGTCTCATCTGTGCGGGGCACGACCAGCGCCACCTTGAGGGCAGGATTGCGGCTGGCGATGCGACTGGCGAGCCCAAGCCCCCCCTCGACGTGGAAATTGCCGGCGATATGCATGATCTGCTGGCCCGGGTGCTTGACGAGATAATCCACCATGCTCTCGGCCATGGTGTCATCCCAGCTGGTCTGGGCGGCGAAGCGGCGGGCGTTGCTGTCGGCATCGCCGTGGTGCATGGAAGCCATAAATTTCTGGCGATAGGGATCATCCCCCAGCGTCAGCTGGCGGGCCAGCTGGCTGCGACGTGCGGCTGGCAGTTTGTCGAGCCACTCAGCCCCCTCCTGACCGACACAGCTCACCAGGGGCTTGGGGGCGTTGGCGGCGATCACCGGCATCCGGTGAGTCTTGGCAAACTCCACCAGCGGGCGGTAGTCGCTTGGATAGTTGGGCCAGGCGTTGCCTTCGCGGATCAAGGCCGCTTCACCAATCTGGTTCGCCAGATAGGCATCCAGCGTCTTCTGATCGGCGCGGCTGAACTGCTCCATGGAGAGGGCCAATGGCCGCCCGTGCTGCTGGCCAGCGGTGTAAAGTCCGCTCAGCAGGCGTGATTGCAACAGATGCACGGCGGGATGGCTGTGCAGCTCACCCACCAGAATGATGTCGGCGTCGGCAATGTGCGCGATCGCCTGCTCCAGCGTCAGGTCTGCGTCTCCCTCGCTGCTTAGCCGGTAGTCATAGAGCGTTTGCAACTGTGATGACACGGTTGGCTGGGTGGGGGTGGCACAGGCTGCCAGTAGCAGCGGCAGGGCGAGCAGGGGAAGTCGTCTAATCATGGGATCTCACGGCTGATATGCCCGGATGCCGGTGCATCTCGGGGGGCTAATAGAGAATAAGGGCAACACAGGGCGACAGTGTAAAACCAATTTGGCTCAAAACAAATGAGAATGATTTCGTTTCTTGTTGATCTTTGTCGAGAGCCGGGTAATATGCGGCCTGTTTGATAACAGTTCTCAATAAGGATTCGCTGTGACCCATCATAACGCACACTCTCTGGTTGCCCTCGCCGTGGCAGCCGGTCTCTCTTCCCAGGTCTTTGCTGCCACCCAGAAGGCGGATGAAGTCGTGGTCGTCAGCGGCTCACGGATGGAGCAAAAACTGGAAGATGTCTCCGGCCCCATCTCGGTGATCACCGCCAAGCAGATTGAAGAGCAGGTCGTCACCAACGTCGCCGACCTGTTCCGCTACGAACCCGGTGTGACCGTGCTCGGCGGTCAGGGGGATGCGCAGACCTTCATCATCCGTGGCATGGGGGAAAACCGAGTCAAGGTGGTGCGCGACGGTGTGCGCCAGAACGATGCCTACAGCAAGGGCGGGGTTGGCCAGAGCTACTTCGATACCGACATGATCAAGCAGGTAGAAGTGGCAAAGGGGCCGGCGTCTGCCGCCTACGGCTCCGATGCGCTGGGTGGCGTGATTGCCATCACCACCAAGGATGCCAGCGACTTCCTCAAGGGCAAGGATAGTTATCTGGATGTGACCAGCGGTTACGCCTCCAGCAGCCACCAGAAGATGGCGGGCTTTACCGGCGCCCTGCGCACTGGTGAAGTGGAGAACCTGCTGCGCTACACCTGGCGCGATGGCGGTGTGACCCAGAATTTCGACTCCACCAAAAACGACTTCGATATCGGTACCCACGCCCTGCTGCTCAAGAGCAAGTGGAACCTCTCCGATGAGCAGTTCCTCAAGCTGACCGTTGACTACCTGACCGATGGCGAGGAGCCGGATGCGGTCAAGCTCAACAAGGTCGGTACCGGTACTGCCCGTGTCTTTGATCAGCCCATCACCGACAAGCAGACCGACAACCTCTCTGTGGTGCTGGATCACGGCATCGCGCTGAATCAAGGCTGGGCTGATCGGATGGATAGCAAGGTTTACTTCGCCCGCACCAAGCAGACGCTGGATCAGTACGCCTCATCCAAGTATCCGGTCAGCCCCGGCAACCCCTATGTGACCAAAAACTCGCTGGATCACAACGTGTTCGATCAGAAGAACATCGGCGCCCAGCTGCAGTTCCACAAGGCGGTCGCCAACCACCGCCTGGCCTGGGGGGCTGAATACGAGCATACCGACAACGAACGTACCCGTTACAAGGGGCCGACGACCCCCGGTGATTTTGTCGGCTACAACGAGCTGAGTTTCCCGGCTACCACCAGCGAGCGCAGCGCCCTGTGGGCCTTTGACGAGATCAAGTTTGGCGAGCGCTGGGTACTGACCCCGGGTGCCCGTTATGACTACTACCGGATGACCCCGGACAACGATCCGGCCTACACAGGCGACAAGCTGCACAAGTTCTCCGAAGGGGAGTTGTCACCCAAGCTGGGTCTGGTGTTCAAGGCCCACGAGGCGGCCAACCTGTTCGCCCAGTACAGCCACGGTTTCAAGGCCCCCATGTATGACAGCGCCTTCTCCACCCTGAACCATCAGGCGTACGGCTATCGCATCGAGCCCAACCCGAACCTCAATCCGGAGAGCAGCGACGGCATCGATCTCGGTGTGCGTGGCAGCAGCAACGGCCTCAGCTATGAAGTAGCCAGCTTCTACAACAAGTTCGAAGACTTCATCGAGATGGTGGAAGTGGGCAAAGAGGGGCGCACCGCTGTCTACCAGTACCAGAACCTGAGCAAGGCGACCACCAAAGGGGTCGAAGCCAAGGCGGATTACTGGCTCAACGACATCGTCAATGTCTGGGGCAACCTCGCCTACATCGAAGGCAAGGATGGGGATGGCAACTACATCAACAGCCTGAGCCCGCTCAACGGCTCGGTCGGTGTGCGTCTGGAACAGTCACAGTGGAACTTCAACACCGCGCTGCGCTTTGCTGACAACATGGACAAAGTCCGTAAAGACAGCAAAGGCAACGATTACGTGAAGAGCGCCGGTTGGGGTGTGGTTGATATGTACGCCCAGTTCAACCCGATGACCGACCTGCAGCTCAACGTCGGGGTCTTCAACCTGTTTGACAAGGAGTACACCAGCTACGAGCGCATCGCAGGTCGTGCCGAGGGCTCCGATAACAGCATGATGACCGAACCGGGCCGCAACCTGAGTGCACGGGTCAAATACGTATTCTAAAGAGCAAACAACAGACGCAGATGATCAAAGGGGCTTCGGCCCCTTTTTTGTCGCCGTGTCCCGTCCTGAATATGGTTTACACCTTTCCCCCCAATACATGGAGAACCCGATGGGACAAGGTGTGAAACGA
>NZ_JAAKUB010000046.1:0-10461 GCF_049174935.1 Aeromonas sp. 600886
GCGGAATTGGTAGACGCGCTAGCTTCAGGTGTTAGTGTCCCACGGATGTGAGGGTTCGAGTCCCTCTCTTCGCACCATTCATTACGCAAAAGGCCCATCACGAAAGTGATGGGCCTTTTGTTTTTACTCCTTGTTATGGCTATGCTTTTGACGACTCCCCGCTCATCGTCATGCCAAGGAACCCATATGATACTGGATACCGACATTCACAACTTTTACGAACATCTGGTGCTCAAGGAGATTGAGAAACAGGGGCTGCAGCAAAAGCTCAACAGCGATCAGATGGCCGACCTCTGCTGCCTTACCCTCAACCAGCTTCCGGCCCACTATATTCGCCACAATGTCGACATGATCTACTTCCTGACCGACGCCAAGCGTACCGAAATGGAGAAGCTGGTGGTCGAATCGCTCAAGGTGGCACAGCAGAAGATCAAGCAGGCTCCCGTCAAAAGTTCATAACCAGGGCTGCTGCCAGAGCAGGGTAACGATACCGGTCAACCCGGCCACTGGCAGCAAGATCAAGGCGGGGCGCAATCCGGGCTCCAGCATCACCCAGGCAGCCAGCAGAAAACCGGCACTCCAGGTGCCGTACTCTTTATCCTGACCCCATGCGAGTACGGCCACCGCCACCAGCAACATCATCCCCCGCAATATCCAGCGCATTGTTTTCTCCCCAATCAACAATTGATAATAATTATCATCTTCATCTAATGGGGATGCAAGTGGCGTCACAGGCAAGCTTCGTATGTAACCCCTTGTGTCAACAGGCCGCTCAAAAACGGGTTATGAGATCAACTAATTTGTGATTTTTTCAATCAAATGTGCATTTTTGCCAATTTGATGGGGCTTTAACCCGCCGGGTTTGTGGTAGATTGCGGCCTCTTTTTGGGTTGCCTCCTCGGGATCGATGTATCCACAGGACGAGAGGGAGTGACCTTGGCGAGCAAGAGTTTAGGAAGTATCTATGCAAAACCAACAAAACCACATCCGACTACCGGGCATGGCACAGGTGTTTGCCTGTCTGGCCATTTTCCTGGCCCTGGCATTCTCGTTCACCAGCGTGCTCGATCTGCCGATCCAGCTGGCGTTGTTCATCGCCTGGTTCGTCATCATGGGGCTTGGCATCAAACTCGGCCACGATTACAAATCCCTGGAACAGGCTGCCGTTGACGGCGTTGCCAAGGGGATGGGGGCCATCCTGATCCTAGTCTCCGTCGGTGCTCTGGTCGGCACCTGGATTGCTGGCGGCATAGTCCCCAGCATCATCTACTTCGGCCTCAAGGTGATCCACCCGTCCATCTTCCTGCTGGCAACCCTGATCATCTGCTCCCTGACCTCGCTGGCCACCGGCACCTCCTGGGGCTCTGCCGCCACCGCCGGTATCGCCATGATGGGGATCGGCCACAGTCTCGGCGTGCCTGCGCCGCTGGTCGCCGGTGCCGTGCTCTCCGGCGTCTATTTTGGTGACAAGCTCTCTCCGCTCTCCGACTCAGTAGTGCTGGCTTCGACCATGTCCAACGTCGACGTGGTGGAGCATATCAAGGGGATGCTGCCCATCAGCCTGCTCTCCTATGTCATCACCGCCGTGCTGTTCACCGTGGTGGGCATGCAGTATTCGGGCAACGTCAGCCTGGAGCAGGTCAATCTGGTGATGGAGGCCCTCGACAACCAGTTCAACATCACTCCGCTGGCCATAGTGCCGGTGGTGCTGGTACTGGGCCTGCTGGCCAATCGCAAGCCCGCCTTCCCGGTGATCAGCTTCGGCGCCCTGCTGGGCCTGATCTGGGCCATCGCCTTCCAGGGCATGGATCCGGTCAAGGCGATGCACTCGGCTTATAATCCGTTTGCCATCACCTCCGGCATCGATTTTATCGACAACATTCTCGGTCGCGGCGGCATGGAGTCCATGCTGGGCTCGGTCGCGGTCATCATCTTCGGTCTCGGGTTTGGCGGTCTGCTGGAGAAGGTCGGCATTCTGGAAGTGATCGCCAGCGCCTTCGAGAAGCGCATCAACAGCGTCGGCAGCCTGACCAGCCACACCATCGGTACCGCGTTTCTGGCCAACGTGTTTGGCTCGGCCATGTATGTGTCGCTGATCCTGACTCCCAAGATCATGGCCAAGAACTACGACCGACTGGGACTGGCGCGCAAGAACCTCTCTCGCAACGCCGAGTTTGGCGGCACCCTCACCTGCGGCATGGTGCCCTGGAGCGACAACGGCATCTTCATGGCCGGAGTGCTGGGGGTGGCAACCCTCGACTACCTGCCTTACATGTGGCTGAGCTTCACCTGCATCATTGTGACCATCACCCTCGCCTACATGGGCAAGGCAGTGAACCGGATCCCGCTGGTCGCGGCGGCAAGCTCCCGCTAAGCCATCCTGAAACAACAAAGGCGCCACCAAGGCGCCTTTGTTGTTTGAGAGAAATGCTGTTTGATGGAGCACACTGATCACCACAAACAAAAACAGCCCTCGTTGCCGAGAGCCGTTTCATCAGACCGATAATGCCGATCAGATGGAGAAGCTGGAGCCACAGCCACAGGTCGTGGTGGCGTTGGGGTTGGTCACGGTAAAGCGTGAGCCTTCCAGACCCTCGGTGTAATCCACACTGCCGCCTACCAGATATTGCAGGCTCATGGGATCGATCACCATGGTGACGCCATTCTTCTCGACTACGGTGTCCCCGTCGTTGATCTTCTCATCAAAGGTAAAGCCATACTGGAAACCGGAGCAGCCCCCACCAGTGATGTATACCCGCAGCTTCAGCTCGGGATTCTCTTCCTCGGTGATCAGGTTCTTCACCTTGTTGGCCGCCGCATCCGTCATCTGGATGGGCAGCGGGGCTTCTGCTACTGCACTCATTACTGACCTCACAACCATTAGATCCACAAACATGGAAACCGCGAAATTATCCAATACCCGACCATTCAGTTCAAGTATTCACCACGTTTAACCGGCAGCGGGAACCGGAGCGGGCGGCGCGGCGACCAGCGGCTTGATCACCTCACCCCACTCAACCAGCAGCTCTTGCGCCGGCTGCCTGCCGTCCTTGTTGATGGTGACACGGATCCGATCCGGCACAAAGCCTTCCGGCAACTGCCAGTTCCCTTCCAGCAGCTGGAAATAACGCAGGGCATAGCGCCACTCGCTCACCTTCATCCCGAGATCGCGACCGGTTAGCGTCTTCGGCTTGTCAGCCAGACTCCCCTCGACCCGGATCTGCACCTGACCACGGAACAGCTCCCGCTTCTTGGCGGGCTGGGTCAGGGCGAGACGATAGTGGTAGCGACCGGGAATGCTGGTCTCCTGCAGAGTCAGGTTGTCGATCACTACCCCCACCTGTTCGCCGGTGGGGCGCATGATCCGCTCGAAAAAGGCCAACTGGCGTTTGAGCTCCTGCACCTGCGCCTCCTGACTCTTCAGGGTAGTCTGCAACTGCTCAAAGGCCGCTTTCTGGGTCGCCAGCTGGGTATCTTTCACCCCCAATTCGGTCTTGAGCTGGCCGATGGCCTTGCCCTGACGATCCAGCGTCTCCTGCTGTACCACCAACAGACTGCTCTGGGCCAGCTCCTGACGGTTCCCGACAAAGTAACCGATGAGCCCGCCAACGGCTAACACGACCAATAACTTCAATAGATTGGACATAGCCCCTCATCCCGTTATCACGCCATTTACGGCAGCGCCTCTCCCTTCACTATACCGCCCTGACCGGGGTCACAGGCGATAAAGGGAAAAATTAACTGGCCGTGGCGCTGCCATCACCCCGCTTTTGACGCGCGGCGAGCCGTAAAGTTCGCTCCAGGATCTGGGAATAGATCGGTCGGCCACCCAGCCACTGGGCAACCAGAGTCGCCCCGACCGTGGTAATCATCATCGGCAGGATCAGCTGATAGTTGTCGGTCATCTCGGTGACCAGCACGATACCCGTGATCGGGGCGCGCACGGTGGCAGCAAACAGCGCCCCCATTCCGGCGATGGCAAAGGCGCCGGGCTCGATGCCAAGCTCCGGAAACGCCGCATGAAACAGATGGCCGAACACCACGCCAAACAGGGTGCCCAGCGCCAGGGTCGGCGCAAACACCCCGCCCGGGGCACCGGAGCAGAAGCAGATGAGGGTCGCAACCAGCCGCACCGAGAAAATGAGGAACAGGGTCGCCATCGCATACTCATCCCCCATCAGATGAGGAATAAGCTCGGTGCCGCCGCCCGTCACCGAAGGAGCAAACAGCGACAACACCCCAAACGTTCCGGCGACCAGCATGCCGATGGCCACGAAACGGTGGCGTTTGTTCTGATGCAGCGCCAGATAGCCATCCTGACAGGCCAGCACCAGCTTGTTGAAGACAAAACCGAGCACCCCGAAGGTGGCCCCCATAAAGAGGAACAACCAGAGCGCCTTGAGGGCTGGCGCATCGTAGTGGGGTAGAGTGATCACCGCCCCCTGACCTTTCATGTTCTGCAGCATCAGTGTCGCCATGATGGCGGAGATCCCCACCGCCTTGATGGCCAGAAAGGAGTAGCGAAACTGCGGTCGCATCTCCTCCATCACGAACAGGATGCCCGCCAGCGGCGCATTGAAGGCAGCAGCCAGACCGCCCGCCGCACCGGCGGCCAACAGGGCATGGCCATGTTCCTTGGGCAGCCGGAAGATATCCGCCACCATCTTGCCGAGGTTGCCGCCGATCTGCACCGAGGGCCCCTCCCGCCCCAGCACCATACCGGAGCTCAGGGTGCAGATGCCGCCGAAGAACTTGACCGGCAACACTCGCCACCACCGCACCGGGCGCAGATCATCCATCGCCCCCTCGATCTCGGGAATGCCGGAACCGCCTGCCTCGGGGGCAAAGGTATGAGTGAGGAAGTAGCCGACAAATCCCAGCAAGGCACTGAAGCCAAAGCCAAGCAGACCGAGCTGCCACCAGGGACGGTCTGCCAGCAAGGCGATGCGTTGTTCTGCCAGCCAATGGACACCCGATTCGAACAGACCGCACACCAGTCCGGCCAGGGTACCGACCAGCGCCGCCAGCAACAGAACCAGCAAGGGCATCTTGTCTTGCCGGATAATGCGGGAAAGCGGCCCCCGCGAAGAGGTATCGGCTTCAAAGGAGAGAGCTTGTTGCGCCATCTTGTTACACCAACCTGGAAAAACCATATCGTCAGCTAGCTGAGATCAGGATCACCCGGCGCGTTGCTCGGCTGCCCAGGGCTGGGGCTTTCTGCTATAGTCGGCCCGTTAAATTTTTGTCACGGGAGCAGACCGAGAGTCCGGGTGGCGAGAGCGCAAAGCATACTCCTCATGCCCCGGCCTGCCGAGTCTCAATCGGCTGCAATCCCTTATGTGACGCCCAAAATCCCATTAAGGATGATCCATGTCAAAATCAGATCAGCTGTTTGAACAGGCCCGCCAGACCATTCCGGGTGGCGTCAACTCACCGGTCCGCGCCTTCAATGGCGTCGGCGGCACGCCCCGCTTCATCGATCACGCCGATGGCGCCTATCTCTATGATGTGGATGGTCAGGCCTACGTGGATTACATCGGCTCCTGGGGCCCCATGCTGCTGGGTCACAACCACCCGGCCATCAAGGCCGCCGTCATCAAAGCGGTGGAGAAGGGGCTGAGCTACGGTGCGCCGACCGAGATCGAAGTGCTGATGGCCGAGAAGGTACGCCAGATCGTCCCCTCCATGGAGCAGGTGCGGATGGTCAACTCCGGCACCGAAGCGACCATGAGCGCTATCCGGTTGGCTCGTGGCTACACCGGCCGCGACAAGATCGTCAAATTCGAGGGCTGCTACCACGGCCACGCCGACTCCCTACTGGTCAAGGCCGGTTCCGGCGCCCTGACCCTGGGTCAGCCCAACAGCCCGGGCGTTCCGGCCGATTTCGCCAAACACACCCTGACCTGTGTGTTCAACGATCTGGAGTCGGTGCGCGAAGCCTTCACTCAGTACGGCAGCGAGATCGCCTGTATCATCGTCGAGCCGGTCGCAGGCAACATGAACTGCATCCCGCCGGTCCCCGGCTTCCTGGAAGGGCTGCGCGCCATCTGTGACGAGTTCGGTGCCCTGCTGATCCTGGACGAAGTAATGACCGGCTTCCGCGTCTCCTTGCGCGGTGCTCAGGGTCACTACAACATCGACCCAGATCTTACCACTCTTGGCAAGATCATCGGCGCCGGCATGCCGGTGGGCGCCTTCGGCGGCAAGAAGAAGGTGATGCAGCACATCGCCCCGACCGGCCCTGTCTATCAGGCGGGAACTCTCTCCGGTAACCCGGTAGCCATGGCTGCCGGTCTGACCATGCTGGATCTGCTGCTGGAGCCGGGCCTCTATGAGCAGCTGAGCGCCAAGACTGCGCGGGTTGCCGAGGGACTGAAAGCGGCCGCCGCCAAGCACGGCATCCCGCTCGCCATCAACTATGTGGGCGGCATGTTCGGCTTCTTCTTCACCGAAGAGAACGAAATCACTCGCTACGAGCAGGTCACTCGCTGCGATATGGAACGCTTCAAGCGCTTCTACCATCTAATGCTGGAAGAGGGCGTCTATCTGGCGCCGAGCGCCTACGAGGCGGGCTTCCTGTCTCTGGCTCACGGCGACAAGGAGATCGAACATACCCTGGCTGCCGCTGAGCGCAGCTTCGCCAAGCTGGCTGGCTAAATCGCCGCTGGTTGTCGCAAAGGGCCCGTCACGGGCCCTTTTCTATTGCAGTACCTTCATCACCAGACAGGGCATCGATACGCCCAGTTCTGGTGCATTCCCTCTTCGTCACTGACCAATTTGTCATCCTCTGGTGCAACTAACCCTGCCATCCCTGTCATAAAGCAGGCCCACTATTTGCACATTCACCACAAGAGCCCACGTCACCGAGGTCCATATGGCAGAGATGAGCCCCATCGATGTGCTGCGGCGCTATCAGGAGTATCAGGAGGAGCTGACCCCGCTACTGCAGGGGCTGCTCAGCGCCCCCCTTGTCTCGCTCAAGGGGTATCCCTTTGTCATCAGCATTGACCACTATCAGGGGCCGATGTGCATCCAGCCTGCGGCACCGGCCGCCCATAACCGGCTGCACCTCATCGTGCAGGGGCAAGGACGAGAGATCACTGTCTGTCTGAATCAACTGATTGGTTGGTTGATGGGAGACAGGGAGCGCCGCCGCGCCATGCCCTGGTTCAAGGCGGTCTATGTGGTGCTCAGCATGGCGCTGTTTCTCATCGTCGCAACGCTCATCTGGCACGGGCTGGAGCAGCTTTACCAGCTATTGTGCGGCGAGCAGCAGAACCAGCTCGGCGCCTTTAGCGCCATCATCTTTCTGACGCTGGCACTGGCGGTGTTCGATCTGGGCAAGACCATTCTGGAAGAGGAGGTACTGCTGCATAAGGATATCTTCCGCCACAGCGCTATTCGCCGCACCATCACCCGCTTTATCGCCGCCATTCTGATCGCGGTCTCCATCGAGGGGCTGTTGCTGCTGTTCAAAGGCTCGCTCGGCCAGAACGAGCTGCTCTGGCCAGCGGTCGGAGTGATGGGGTGCGCGGTGGGTTTGCTGCTGGCGCTGGGCCTCTATGTCTTTCTGGGGGCCAAGGCCGAAGCGGCACTGGTACAGGCTAGCCTGCGCTCTCCACCGTCAACTGCACAGGGGAGCGACGCGTCGCCCGCCAGGAGGCGTACATGGTCCAGGAGGTATAGATGACGATAAAGGCAACCAGCCACTTCAGCATCTCCATATCCATGGATTTGACCAGCATGGCGGCCAGCACCACACCGATGGGACCGAAGATGGCTACCGCCAGCACCGCCTTGGCATCGAACGCCCCTTTGCGGATAAAGGTGCCTGCGGAGAAGACGCTAAGCACGGCGGTGGAGCCCATCATAATGGGAAACGCCGCCAGCGGATTCATCCCCAGCAGATAAACCAACGTCATGCAGGGGGCAAACAGGCCGATACCGACATTCATCAGCACCCCGAAGATGAAATTGCCAAGCAGGGCGATCGCCAACTTGTAGCCGCTGAGCCCCATCGCATCGCCGCCTACAGGGAAAAGACCCAGCAGACCGGCAAAGATAAGCCCTGCGACGACCAGTAAGGAAATGGCCATCACCAGCCGGATGGTCTGCCGATCAAACGAAGCCACATGACGAGCGCCCCAGGCTGCGCCAGCTGCGGCGGCCATCATCATGCTGATCAGCGTCAGCGGCTCCACCGCTACTGCGCCGACGAAGATCAGCGACTGAGTCACGGTCGGCAGCACACACTGCCCATTGAGGGTACCCGGCAGCACCCGGTCATCGATCAGCTTGAACTGCTTGTAGCAGGCGGTCTTTACCGCAAAGCTGCCCACCCCCAGGGTATCGAGGAAGTTGGCAACCCCACCGATCAACGCCACCGGCCAGAAGGGGGTCTCCTCAAAGGATCCACTCTGCTTCTTCCGCCAGCAGGCTTGCACCAGCATAAAGATGAATACGAGGCCTCCGGCTATAAAAACCAGCCGTAAAATATCAACTAACATAGGGGTTTCTCCTGCAACGGGCGGCGATTCTAAGGCAAGCAGCAGAAAAAATCTTGACCGGAATTAAGCAATGCACACGACACACCTCTGCGAGGCGAAATATTTATCAATAGACTCCGAACGACTCTGCTAATACTTGTTACTGAGGCCAACAGGCCGGGTCCTGAGCACGTTGTTATGGTCCTTTCGCGACGACCACTTGTGCCAAAGGACATAATAAAAAAGAGGGCCGGTAGTGATACCGACCCTCTTTCTGTATCTGGCCGGGGCGCTGGGCCCTCGACCATAACAACTGCTTATTGAATGCTCTTGCCGGCACGCACGTCCTTGATAAACCCCTTCAGGCTGGCCAGATCACGGGGAGCACCGCGCAGGATCTGATCACCGATGATGAAGGCCGGGGTACCGGAGATACCGAGCGCTTCAGCCAGAGCACGGTTGGTACCGAGGTTCTGGTCGATGCTGCCATCCTTGATCTTGGCTTCCACCTTGCTCCAGTCCACACCGGCCGCCACAGCCAACTGCTTGACCTGTGCTTCATCAGCGAGCGGGCCCTGATGGCTATAGAGCTTCTCGTGGAACGCCTGGTACTTGTCAGGCTGACCCAGTTGCACCGCCAGCGCAGCGCGGGCGGCGAAGTAGGAGGACTCGCTCAGAATGGGGAACTGCTTGTAGATGTAACGGATATCTTTATCTTCCGCCATCAGCTGCTTGACCAGCGGATGGGCCCGCTTGCAGTAACCGCAGTTGTAATCGAAAAACTCCACAATGGTCAGAGATGCCTTCGGATTCCCCATCTCGGGATCCTGATTGGCATAAAGCTGCTTGGAGTGAGCCTTGATCAGCGCCTTGTCACTCTCGGCCTGCTGGCTCTCCTGCTTGGCACGCAGGGCATTGGACATCTCGACCAGGATCTCGGGATTCTTGACCAGATAGTCGCGAACGATTTGCTCGACATCGCTTTTGGTCAGCTCGCTTGCATGTACCGGCGTCGCCAGCAGGGTCACGCCAGCCAGCGCGCAAAACAGGGCATTTTTAATAGTCATAACGTTATCTTGCAGAGGATATGATAGAGGCCACTATAGTGGTTGAGTCTGTTTTCAAGTCAAGTTATCTGGCCAAAAAAGAGCTTGATGGGCCCTGATTGCCACTTTTTCATGTCATTTCGCACAATTAACCAGCAATCAAACCGGGCAGGGATTTACAAGCCGGATCAGCATGGTAATATTCGCCGCACTGCTGCGGAGGGGTGGCAGAGCGGCTGAATGCACCGGTCTTGAAAACCGGCGATGGGCGACCATCCGTGGGTTCAAATCCCACCTCCTCCGCCATTCATACCGAGCCCATGCAATCATGTTGCGTGGGCTTTTTGTTTGCCTGCGATTTGCCACTCCTCATAGATCTCAACACATTAGTCTTCTTCAACTCCTTTCTTGAGCTTCTCACCTGCGAGCTAAATAGCTGCCACAAGATCACCTACCAACATCGAACCTCTGCGCTCCTGCGGATATCCCTTCCCATTACCCCAAACAACAACGACCCAAAGCAGCAACCACTGCGCCTGCGTGTTAGCACAGCCAACACACTCTCTGGCATAACGTCAGTGGGCGATTAACAAAGTCATGGACCATGCAGAGGGCTCAAAAAGAAAGACTTCAGCTAACACAAGACGCAGATGCCCAGGAAAGAACGCAAGCAAGAGATCATAGCGTACAGGCGAGCATAGAATTCGTGGGTAATGACTACGCCAGAGCCACCATACAGTACCCAGCGGTTCAGTGAAGAAAGAGTACCAAGCGGAACATCAAGCTATTTGTGGAACCAGAAAGCAGCGGTGAGTAAGGATAAAAACAGAGGAAGGGAGATAAGGCGACGTGCTGAATTGCAGGCAATAAAAAACCCCGCTCGATGAGCGGGGTTTCTTGTATTGGGTGCCTGGCAGTGTCCTACTCTC
>NZ_JAAKUB010000047.1:0-5488 GCF_049174935.1 Aeromonas sp. 600886
AGGACACTGCCAGGCACCC
Organism: Aeromonas sp. 600886; assembly: GCF_049174935.1. NCBI lineage: Bacteria > Pseudomonadati > Pseudomonadota > Gammaproteobacteria > Aeromonadales > Aeromonadaceae > Aeromonas > Aeromonas sp. 600886. Next base: position 20 of record NZ_JAAKUB010000047.1, read on the forward strand.
AATACAAGAAACCCCGCTCATCGAGCGGGGTTTTTTATTGCCTGCAATTCAGCACGTCACCGGATTATTAGACTTTCCCCTTCTTGTCATTCATTGATTACCCTTCTAAAGCCCCAAAACGACCTCTTTTTCTGTTCGATATTTGCTCACCAGTTCAATGTGTTGGATACAAAAAGTACAGAATGTGATGCCTCTACCTTTCTTGTGATGCCTGCTCTGGTTTAATTCTTCAGTCCACATGGATGGACCAAGGAATCACAATAATTTAAGGAATAGACCCATGTTCAAAAGAACAGTAACGATGATGCTGGCGGCGGGAACCCTGGTATTAGGCGGTTGCGCATCCAATGGTGGTGCAGAGCAGGCTGGGGCAGACAACGGCGATTTCGGTGGCAAGTCCATCTACCTGCGCGGGGAGATGAACGACTGGATGGCGACTGATGAAAGCAAGGTTGTCAAGGTGGCCGACAAACTCTATATGGCCAAAGGCACTCTCAAGAAAGAGTGGGCCCCCTACAAGTTCAAGTTTGCTGATTCAGGCTGGAGCTGCGGTACCAACTTTGGCTACAAGAGCCCGAGTGATGGTGTTGCCGTGTTGGGTGGTGAGGCGGTGCCGGTAAACCCCTGCTCCAAGTATGAGGACATGAAGTTCTCACCGGATGCTGATGGCGTCTACGAGTTCTATCTGAATATGGCGGGTGAAACGCCGTCCGTTTACGTCAAGAAGCCCTGATCTATCTCTGAGTGTTAAATCTCTCAGCAAATTAATCAGTTAAGTGCCCTGGCCCAGAAATCTGCTGGCCGGGGCATTTTTTTAGGTTAGAATCGGCGCCCTCATGGCATCAGGTGTACTATATGTTGTGCCATTAATTTTAGATGGCACCATTGGTTGTGTTTTCTGCTGTTGTCATGATGTTGATGCATTCACATAAGGTTGATTGAAAATGGCTAAATCGAACCCGGTGCTGGAGAGTGAGCTTGGCTCCCGCCTTATCCCCGTGCAGGAAACGTCCCTCGAGATCTGGGATAGCAAGTATCGCCTCAAGAGCAAGGATGGCACTCCCATCGACAGCTCTATCGATGAGACTTACCAGCGGGTAGCCCGTGCGTTGGCAGAGCAGGAGCTGGAACCGGAGGCCTGGTATGAGCCGTTCCTGTGGGCGCTGCGCAATGGGGCCATTCCGGCGGGCCGGATCACCTCCAACGCCGGGGCGTTTGAGCACAAGCCTGCCACTTCAACTATCAACTGTACTGTTTCCGGCACCATCGAAGATTCGATGGACGATATCCTCGGCAAGGTGCACGAGGCCGGTCTGACCCTGAAAGCCGGTTGCGGTATCGGCTATGACTTCTCGACCCTGCGCCCGCGCGGTGCCTTTGTCTCCGGTGCCGGTGCCTACACTTCCGGCCCGCTCTCCTTCATGGATATCTATGACAAGATGTGTTTCACCGTCTCGTCAGCCGGTGGCCGTCGTGGCGCCCAGATGGGCACCATGGATATCCGCCATCCCGATGTGATCGAGTTTATTCAGGCCAAGCGTGAAGATGGCCGCCTGCGTCAGTTCAACCTCTCCCTGCTCATCACCGAAGATTTCGTCAAGGCGGTGAAAGAGGATGCCCCCTGGTCGCTGATCTTCCCCTATACCGCTAAAGAGGTGGAGCAGGATGGCATTGCGCTGGACGATCCCGCTCAGGTGCTATGGGCCGACTGGCCTAACAAGGAAGGGGTCGTGTTCAACGAGTTGGGGCAGGTCGCCTGCAAGGTCTACAAGACCCTGCCGGCACGCAAGCTATGGAACGTCATCATGACATCCACCTATGACTATGCAGAACCCGGCTTCATCCTGATCGACAAGGTCAACCAGATGAACAACAACTGGTTCTGTGAAGAGATCCGCGCGACCAACCCCTGTGGCGAGCAGCCTTTGCCGCCTTATGGCGCCTGCCTGCTGGGCTCGGTCAATCTGACCAAGTTTGTGCGCGACCCTTTTACTGAAAGCGCTGCGTTCGATTGGCAGGCGTTTCGCAAGGTGGTGGCCATCTTTACCCGCATGCTCGACAACGTGGTGGAGATCAACCAGCTGCCGCTAGCCAAACAGCGCGAGGAGATCACAGCCAAACGCCGGCATGGCATGGGCTTCCTGGGGCTTGGCTCTACCCTGACCATGCTGCAGATCAAGTACGGCTCTGCTGCATCCGTGGCCTTTACGGAGCAGGTATCCCAGGAGCTGGCGATGACTGGCTGGCAGGAGTCCCTGCGTCTTGCCAGGGAGAAGGGCCCGGCCCCCATCATGGAGCAGGAGTTTGAAGTGACTGGCAAGATGCTGCGTCTGCGCCCCGAGATGGCTGCTGATGGCATCAAGGTGGGCGACAAGGTGAAGGGCAAGGTGCTGCACGCACGCTACAGCCGTTACATGCAGCAGGTTGCCGAGGTGGATCCTGCGCTGGTCGCCGAGCTGGCGGAAGTGGGTGGGCGTTTCACTCACCACAGCAGTATTGCGCCGACCGGCACCATCTCGCTGTCACTGGCCAACAACGCCAGCAACGGCATCGAGCCGAGCTTTGCCCACCACTACAGCCGCAACGTCATCAAGCCGGGCAAGAAGAGCAAGGAGAGCGTCGATGTCTACTCCTTCGAGCTGTTGGCCTACCGCGAGCTGGTGAATCCGGCCGCCATGCCCTATGCCGATGATGAGGCGAGCCGTCTGCCGGACTATTTCATTACTGCCGATGACATCAGTCCGGCGCAGCATGTGGACATTCAGGCGGCGGCCCAGCGCTGGATTGACTCCTCCATCTCCAAGACTGCCAACGTGCCGACCGATTTCCCGTTCGAGCAGTTCAAGGACATCTACATGTATGCCTCGGACTCCGGCCTCAAGGGCTGCACCACCTTCCGCTTCAATCCGGAGGCCTTCCAGGGCGTGCTGGTGAAGGAGAAGGATCTGGAGAACACCCTGTACGATTTCACCCTGGAGGATGGCTCCGTCATCTCCGTCAAGGGGAACGAAGAGATCGAATACGATGGCGAGCTGCATACGGCCGCCAACCTCTACGACGCCTTGAAAGAAGGCTATTACGGTAAATTCTGAGAACGACATTATGGTCAAGAAGATCGACAAGAAAATCGTCGCCTACAAGGTGCGTACCAAGGATGAGCCGCAAGAAGATCTCTCTGTGCAGGATGACGTAGTGCACATGCACGAAACCGTGCTGCGCCCGGAGCGGCTGATGGGCACCACCTACAAACTGAAGACGCCGGAGCATGTCTCCGAGCACTCGCTGTTCATCACCATCAACGACATTATTCTCAACGAGGGCACGGTTCACGAAACTCGCCGTCCGTTCGAGATTTTCATCAACTCCAAGAGTCTGGAGCACTACCAGTGGATCGTGGCGCTGACCCGCATCATCTCGGCGGTATTCCGCAAGGGGGGGGATGTCACTTTCCTGGTGGAGGAGCTGCGTTCCGTATTCGATCCCAAGGGCGGCTACTGGAACAAGGGCAAGTACGTTCCATCGCTGATCGCTGAAATTGGCAACGTGATCGAGAGCCATCTCACCGAGATAGGCATGCTCAAGGCGCCGGGGTTGGACGAGCATCAGCAGGCGTTTCTGGCCGAGAAGCAGGCCGAGTTGAAGGCGGCTCAGGAGGCTGAAGAGCAACAGACTGGCAGTGGTTTTCCGGCCAATGCCGCGCTCTGCTACAAGTGCCACACCAAGGCGCTGGTGCTGAAGGATGGCTGCATGACCTGCCTCAACTGTGGCGACTCCAAGTGCGGCTGACAGACATGCCCAAGTAGTTGAACGATAGAAAAAAGACCGGCCACAGTGCCGGTCTTTGTATTGCTGTTTTTATGCGCAATCAAATCAGGCGGCCAAGTGATTTGTTGCGCGATAGTAAAATCGGGCGTAGCGTTGAGGGTAATAAAACTGTCACGGCCGTGTGGTTTCAATGACATCTGAGATTCACACACGTGGCCCTTCAGTGCCAAGGAGGATGCTTATGGACAATACGGACCGAAAGCTGTTTATCCTGGATACCAACGTTCTGCTTCACGAACCCCTCGCTATCTACTCCTTCAAAGAGCACGACGTGCTCATCCCCATGACGGTGCTGGAAGAGCTCGATAACATCAAGGATCGCAACAAGGATGTCAGCCGCGACGCGCGGGTGGCCATTCGTGCGCTGGAAGATGTGTTCCGCGATGCAACCCCGGATCAGATCACCCAAGGCGTTCCGCTGGCTGGCGAAGCGAGCGGCAATATCTGCATCTTCAGCGATCACCATCTGCCGCAGGATGCCGAGGTGTTTACCGACAAGGAGGCCGACAACCGCATCATCAACGCGGCCCTCTATCTGCAAAAGCACGAGTTGAAGCGTCAGGTGGTGCTGGTCACCAAAGACATCAACATGCGCCTCAAGGCCAAGGGGGCCGGGCTTGCTCACGTTGAAGATTACCGTAGCGACCAGCTGATCGATGATATCCGCCTGCTGGCTAAAGGCTTTCAGGTTGTGCCCGGCAGCTTTTGGGAGCGGGTTGGCGAGTGCGAGAGCGAAACCCATGGCCGCGACACCATCCATGTGATCGATGCCAATCTGCTGGAAGGGGTTCACGTAAACCAGTATCTGGTGGATGAGGAGAATTTCTTCGCCGCCCGGGTGCTCAGCCACGATGGCAACAAGATCCGCATCAAGGATCTGGGCCGCGAGCGGCTGATGTCCCGCAAGGCGTGGGGTGTCCATCCCAAGAATGTCTATCAGGGGATGGCTTTGGATGCACTGCTCGATCCGCACATCGATCTGGTTATCCTGACCGGCCCGGCGGGTTGCGGCAAGACCTTGCTGGCCATGGCTGCTGCGCTGGAGTTGGTGATTGAGAAGGGCATTTACGAGAAGGTGATCGTCACCCGGAATACCCCGGAAATTGCCGAAAGCATCGGCTTCCTGCCCGGCACCGAAGAGGAGAAGATGATGCCCTGGCTGGCGGCGGTGACCGACACCCTGGAGGTGCTGCACAAGCAGGACGAGAACATGAGTGGCTCGCTCAGTTACATCATGGAGAAGGCCAATATCCAGTTCAAATCGGTCAACTTCATGCGCGGGCGCAGCATCCAGAACACCTTTGTGCTACTGGATGAGTGCCAGAACCTGACGGCTTCCCAGATCAAGACCATCATTACCCGTTGCGGGGAGGGCACCAAGATCGTCTGCTCTGGCAACCTGGCCCAAATCGACTCCAACTACCTGAGCCCGGTGACCTCGGGTCTCACCTACATCGTCGAGCGTTTCAAGGATTTCGACGGCAGTGCCAACATCTTCCTCAACGGGGTGGTGCGCAGCCGGTTGGCCTCCTTTGCCGAGGAAAATCTCTGATTTAGCTGACTATCTTCTGTCTAGTCCTGAAATAGGTTTACACATTTTCAACTAGCATTTTTCTACTCAGAACCCTCTATGTACCGCATCGG
>NZ_JAAKUB010000048.1:0-2846 GCF_049174935.1 Aeromonas sp. 600886
CGACACTTCTTGGGGTTGTATGGTTAAGTGACTAAGCGTACATGGTGGATGCCTTGGCAGTCAGAGGCGATGAAGGACGTACTAACCTGCGATAAGCTGTGAGAAGTCGGTAAGAGACGCTATTACTCACAGATTTCCGAATGGGGAAACCCACCCGAGATAACTCGGGTATCTGTTACTGAATACATAGGTAACAGAGGCGAACCGGGAGAACTGAAACATCTAAGTACCCCGAGGAAAAGAAATCAACCGAGATTCCCTCAGTAGCGGCGAGCGAACGGGGATTAGCCCTTAAGTATCTTGGAAGTTAGTGGAACGGTCCTGGAAAGGCCGGCGATACAGGGTGATAGCCCCGTACACGAAAACAACCTTGATGTGAAATCGAGTAGGGCGGGACACGTGACATCCTGTCTGAATATGGGGGGACCATCCTCCAAGGCTAAATACTCCTGACTGACCGATAGTGAACCAGTACCGTGAGGGAAAGGCGAAAAGAACCCCTGTGAGGGGAGTGAAATAGAACCTGAAACCGTGTACGTACAAGCAGTGGGAGCCCTTCGGGGTGACTGCGTACCTTTTGTATAATGGGTCAGCGACTTACATTTTGTAGCGAGGTTAACCGTATAGGGGAGCCGTAGGGAAACCGAGTCTTAACTGGGCGTCTAGTTGCAAGGTGTAGACCCGAAACCGGGTGATCTAGCCATGGGCAGGTTGAAGGTTGAGTAACATCAACTGGAGGACCGAACCCACTAACGTTGCAAAGTTAGGGGATGACCTGTGGCTGGGGGTGAAAGGCCAATCAAACTCGGAGATAGCTGGTTCTCCCCGAAAGCTATTTAGGTAGCGCCTCGGACGAATACTACTGGGGGTAGAGCACTGTTTGGGCTAGGGGGTCATCCCGACTTACCAACCCCATGCAAACTCCGAATACCAGTAAGTAATATCCGGGAGACACACGGCGGGTGCTAACGTCCGTCGTGAAGAGGGAAACAACCCAGACCGCCGGCTAAGGTCCCAAAGTTCTGGTTAAGTGGGAAACGATGTGGGAAGGCTCAGACAGCTAGGATGTTGGCTTAGAAGCAGCCATCATTTAAAGAAAGCGTAATAGCTCACTAGTCGAGTCGGCCTGCGCGGAAGATGTAACGGGGCTCAAACCAGGCACCGAAGCCGCGGATTCACACTTATGTGTGAGTGGTAGGGGAGCGTTCTGTAAGTCTGCGAAGGTGTATCGAGAGGTATGCTGGAGATATCAGAAGTGCGAATGCTGACGTAAGTAACGATAAAGGGGGTGAAAAGCCTCCTCGCCGGAAGACCAAGGGTTCCTGTCCAACGTTAATCGGGGCAGGGTGAGTCGACCCCTAAGGCGAGGCCGAAAGGCGTAGTCGATGGGAAGCAGGTTAATATTCCTGCACGACTTGTAATTGCGATGGGGGGACGGAGAAGGCTAGGTGGGCCAGGCGACGGTTGTCCTGGTGAAAGTGCGTAGGTGGTGTTTCTAGGCAAATCCGGAGACACAACACTGAGACACGAGACGAACACACTACGGTGTGGAAGCCATTGATGCCCTGCTTCCAGGAAAAGCCTCTAAGCTTCAGATTACAAGTCATCGTACCCCAAACCGACACAGGTGGTCGGGTAGAGAATACCAAGGCGCTTGAGAGAACTCGGGTGAAGGAACTAGGCAAAATAGAACCGTAACTTCGGGAGAAGGTTCGCTCTTGACAGTGAAGTCCCTTGCGGATGGAGCAGTTGGGAGTCGCAGTGACCAGATGGCTGGGACTGTTTATCAAAAACACAGCACTCTGCAAACACGAAAGTGGACGTATAGGGTGTGACACCTGCCCGGTGCCGGAAGGTTAATTGATGGGGTTAGCGCAAGCGAAGCTCTTGATCGAAGCCCCGGTAAACGGCGGCCGTAACTATAACGGTCCTAAGGTAGCGAAATTCCTTGTCGGGTAAGTTCCGACCTGCACGAATGGTGTAACCATGGCCATGCTGTCTCCACCCGAGACTCAGTGAAATCGAATTCGCCGTGAAGATGCGGTGTACCCGCGGCTAGACGGAAAGACCCCGTGAACCTTTACTACAGCTTGGCACTGAACATTGAACCTACATGTGTAGGATAGGTGGGAGGCTTTGAAGGCGTGACGCCAGTTGCGCTGGAGCCGTCCTTGAAATACCACCCTTGTATGTTTGATGTTCTAACGCAGGGCCCTGAATCGGGCTCGCGGACAGTGCCTGGTGGGTAGTTTGACTGGGGCGGTCTCCTCCCAAAGAGTAACGGAGGAGCACGAAGGTTGGCTAATCCTGGTCGGACATCAGGAGGTTAGTGCAATGGCATAAGCCAGCTTAACTGCGAGACGGACAGGTCGAGCAGGTACGAAAGTAGGTCATAGTGATCCGGTGGTTCTGAATGGAAGGGCCATCGCTCAACGGATAAAAGGTACTCCGGGGATAACAGGCTGATACCGCCCAAGAGTTCATATCGACGGCGGTGTTTGGCACCTCGATGTCGGCTCATCACATCCTGGGGCTGAAGTCGGTCCCAAGGGTATGGCTGTTCGCCATTTAAAGTGGTACGCGAGCTGGGTTCAGAACGTCGTGAGACAGTTCGGTCCCTATCTGCCGTGGGCGTTGGATGATTGAAGGGAGTTGCTCCTAGTACGAGAGGACCGGAGTGAACGAACCTCTGGTGTTCGGGTTGTCACGCCAGTGGCACTGCCCGGTAGCTAAGTTCGGAATCGATAACCGCTGAAAGCATCTAAGCGGGAAGCGAGCCCTGAGATGAGTCATCCCTGACCCCTTGAGGGTCCTAAAGGGCCGTTGGAGACCACAACGTTGATAGG
>NZ_JAAKUB010000049.1:0-1783 GCF_049174935.1 Aeromonas sp. 600886
CGATGCGGTACATAGAGGGTTCTGAGTAGAAAAATGCTAGTTGAAAATGTGTAAACCTATTTCAGGACTAGACACCGGCAACCGCCGTCATCATTTGCGCAGTTTGATCTGCTCGATGGCGTGCTCATGGCCCTTGGTCATGATCAGGTTGGCTCGCTCACGCGTTGGCAAGATATTTTCTTGCAAATTCAGATAGTTGATATCTTGCCAGATGTTGCTGGCGATCTGGGTCGCCTCACTCTCCGCCAGCTTGGCGTAGTTATGGAAGTAGGAGTCGGGATCCGAGAAGGCGCCGCTGCGGAATTTCAGGAAGCGTTCGATATACCAGGTGCGCAGCAGTTCGGCATCGGCATCCACATAGATAGAGAAGTCGACGAAGTCCGACACGAAGACCCGATGGGGCTCCTGAGGGTAATCCATGCCGCTTTGCAGCACATTGAGCCCTTCCAGGATCAGGATGTCCGGCTGCTCCACCACCTTCTTCTCATCGGGAATGATGTCGTAGATAAGGTGGGAGTAAACCGGCGCTTCGACCTTCTCGTGACCAGCGCGGATGTTGGCGACAAACTCCACCAGATGGCGGATGTCGTAGGATTCCGGGAACCCCTTGCGGCGCATCAGGCCGCGCTCTTCCAGTACCTTGTTGGGATAGAGGAAGCCGTCGGTGGTGACCAGCTCCACCCGTGGATGTTCCGGCCAGCGCTCCAACAGGGCCTGCAGAATACGGGCCGTGGTGCTTTTGCCCCCCGCCACGCTGCCGGCAATGCTGATGATATAAGTGCCCTTGCCGCGGGACTGGCCGAGAAACTGCTCCAGCACCCGGCTGCGACGCTGTTTGGCTTTGACATAGAGATTGAGCAGGCGGGAGAGAGGCAGATAGATCTCTTCCACTTCCCGCAATGACACCTTCTCGTTGATCCCGCGCAGGGTCTGCAGATCGTGTTCGGTCAGGGTCAGGGGGACCGAATCGCGCAATAACGCCCATTGTTCGCGGGTGAATTGCAGATAGGGGTTATGCTCTGTCGTCATGGTGTCATCACTGTTTCTTGGGCACGGCGACCATACACCAAGGGTGGGGGAGCGACAAGGGACGCAGCAGGATTGGCTTGTTTGCCCCCGCTTTTTTGCAAACTTCCCAGCAATAAAGCATATTTTGCCGGGTTCAATGGTTGCATCCCCCAAAACCTTACAATAAAATGCGCGACGCTTGACTGTCTGTCGTCTATTTGCGGTGCAAAAGCGATAAACACAACGGGTGCAAGCAGAATTACCGTTGTGACAATCTGGCGTCTGGAGGGGTTCCCGAGCGGCCAAAGGGATCAGACTGTAAATCTGACGGCTCTGCCTTCGAAGGTTCGAATCCTTCTCCCTCCACCATATTTCTCTGCGGTTTGAGTTCTTTGGGTTAGAGAAATGCGGGCATCGTATAATGGCTATTACCTCAGCCTTCCAAGCTGATGATGCGGGTTCGATTCCCGCTGCCCGCTCCAAGATGCTGATATGGCTCAGGCGTTAGCAGAGCCGCACCCTAGGGTGAGTTCGGCAAGCGAACCAGCCATCAGTACCTCTCTCTTTCCCACCAGATTCAAATCCATCATATAAACTGTTCTGTGGTTAGCTTGCCACCGCGTACTCAGCGTTAGTTTAGAGGGACGATCATGTCTAAAGAAAAATTTGAGCGTAATAAACCGCACGTTAACGTGGGTACCATCGGCCACGTTGACCACGGTAAAACCACCCTGACTGCAGCTATCACCAACGTGCTGGCCAAGCACTTCGGTGG
>NZ_JAAKUB010000050.1:0-1487 GCF_049174935.1 Aeromonas sp. 600886
AGCAGTTGATACTCGGGACGCACGCTTTGGCTCCAGGAGTCATCCCCGCCCACCCCCATGTGGGCGCCATCGAGACAGACCCACATCCCCTCTTCAGCCACCAGATCGCTCTGGTGACGGGCGGCGGCCAGCTGCTGCTGACTGAAGCGGCTGGCACTGAAATGGAAGCTGCCGCTCACCATAGTGCTGCCCAGCTGCAACTGGCGGGTATCACAGCGCAAGCCGTTGTCACTCGGGAAAATGTAAGGGGTATGCATCGCCTCCAGCGGCAGGCTCCAGCGACCAAGATCGGCGCCCAGCAGACGATCCGGATAGTTCTCGTGCGGCCCACGCCCAAGCCATTCGACTCGCGCCGGTACCTCGGCCAGATGAAGCAGCAGACCGATCCGCGGCAGCGACGGCAGCACCTGTGCCAGCTCGGTCTCTATCTCCAGGCTCATGGCGCCATCGTCGGTAAAGCGGTGATGCCAGTGACTCACCAGCAGCAGCTCATCGTGGTGGAAGTAGCCATGACTGACCCGGATATCCCCTCCGGCGACCGCAATCCCCAGACAGCGGTGCTGCCACTGACCGAGACCACAGCCCTGCCAGCGGGCAATCCAGGAGTTGGGGTCGGCGTGATCCGCTTCGCTGGTGCCAATGTCGTTGTCGAGCGGCGCCCGGTAGAAGTGATCCATAATCGGCGCCAGCAACTGCTCCTGCCCCGATTTTTGCCAACTGGTGATGCAGCCGCTCAGCTTGTCGAGCCACCACTGGCTGTTTGCGGCGGTGATCCGCCAGCCATCCGGCTGCTCGCTCAGGGTAGCGGCAGCGACCGGCGCTGGCAGGGCAAGGGGGGTCGGCAGGGTGAACTGCTGACGGGCGACCTTGTGATCCGCCTGCGACCATAGGGTAGCCTGCGGCTGAACGATGGCCAGATCGAGCCAAGCCAGTGAGCCTGCCGCAAAGGGGGGCAACGCCTCGCTCAGAGTCAACTCGATCACCCCCTGTGGCGCCAGCTCAAGGGAAACCTCCCCCTGCTGCTGCACATGGCCGTTCTCGCACAGCTGCCAGCAAAGCCGCTCGTTGTCGGTTTCCCGAAACAGGTATTCGCTCTCGATCCTCACCCGCAGCGGGGTGTGCTCAAGCAGAGTGAAGCGGAACGGCTGTTGGGCGCGCTTCGCCTCGCACAGGGCGGGATGGGGGGTGCGATCAGGGAACAGCAGACCGTTGCAGCAGAACTGGCGATCGTTTTGCACATCACCGAAGTCGCCGCCATAGCCCCAGTAGTGGCGACCATCGGCGGTGTATTTGTCGAGCCCCTGATCGACCCAATCCCAGACAAACCCGCCTTGCAGACGTGGATGATCGCGAAACGCCTGCCAGTAGTGGGCGTAACCCCCCAGACTGTTGCCCATGGCGTGGGCATATTCGCAGAGGATCAACGGCCGGGTCTCTTCCGGCAGGCCGATCCACTTGGCCAGCGCCCACTTGGGCACCGCCGGGAA
>NZ_JAAKUB010000052.1:0-1212 GCF_049174935.1 Aeromonas sp. 600886
CCAGCCGCCCCATGGGGGTCATGCCGTGGGTCTCCAGATTCGCCTCGTCCACCACATAGAGACCGAGCCGATCGCAGAGGCGATAGAAGTCGGGGTGGTTGGGATAGTGGGAGCAGCGCACCGCATTGAAGTTGTGGCGCTTCATCAGCAGCAGATCCCGCTCCATGGTGGCGCGATCGATGGCATAGCCCCTGGCGGGATGGTGTTCATGACGGTTGGCACCGCGAACAAGCAGCGGCTGACCGTTGACCCGCAGCAGGCCGCCACGGATCTCCACCACCCGAAAGCCCACATCACATGCCTCGCTCTCGATAACCTGGCCCTGTTCGTCCAGCAGGGTCAGGGTCAGGCGATAGAGATGGGGCGTCTCGGCGCTCCACTTGCGCGGCGCAACCACGTCGAGCCAGCACTCGGCGCGATCGTCATACGCCCCTTTTTCATCAATGGTTTGAGTGCCGATCGGCTGGTGCAGGGCCGCGACCCGCTCGCTGCCGTCATAAAGATTGGCCTCCACCGACAGACCGGCCCCATTAGCCACTTGCAGGGCAATCTTGAGACGGCCATCCCGATAGCAGGCATCCAGTTCAGGCGTCACCCGCATATCCATCAGATGGCGGGACGGTTTGTGCAACAGGCTGACGGAGCGGAAGATCCCCGACAGCCACCACATATCCTGATCTTCCAGATAGGATCCGTCGGACCAGCGCAGCACCAGCACCGCCAGCCGGTTGCGACCGCTCTGCAGATATGGGGTCAGATCGAATTCGGCGGGCAGGCGGCTGTCCTGGGAATAACCGACCCAGCGACCGTTGCAGAAGAGGTGGAAGGCACTGCTCACCCCGTCGAAGATGATCCGGCTCTGTCCGCTTGCCAGCCAGTTGGCGGGCAGTTCGAACTCGCGGGAGTAGCAGCCAGTAGGATTCTCTGCTGGCACTCGGGGCGGATCGCAGGGAAAGGGGTACTTGATATTGGTGTAGATGGGGCCATCGGTGAGCGGCCGCGTAGCCGGATAGGCGGCATCCAGCTGCCAGTTACCCGGCACTGTAATGGGGCAGGCATCCGCCAGATCCTGCGCCAGCCAGCTCTCGGGCACCCGCTCGGGGGCGGCAAAGAAGGAGAAGCGCCACTCGCCATCGAGCAAGAGACGGGAGGAAGAGGCCAGATCACCCCTGGCATCCGCTTCGCTGCGCCAGCTGAACATGGGGGTATGGG
>NZ_JAAKUB010000053.1:0-1037 GCF_049174935.1 Aeromonas sp. 600886
GGTACCATCGAACTGCCGGAAGGCGTAGAGATGGTAATGCCGGGCGACAACATCAAGATGGTTGTTACCCTGATTGCGCCGATCGCGATGGATGACGGCCTGCGTTTCGCTATCCGTGAAGGTGGCCGTACCGTAGGTGCTGGTGTTGTAGCTAAAGTTATCGCTTAATCGATACTTTAAATGCACACATGAAAGGGGTGGCTTCGGCCGCCCCTTTTGTTTTTGGGCTTTATCTGCCCTGTGAGATACTGGGCAAAACCATTGATTGAGGTAGTTTCCGTGAGCAAACCCGCCATTTTTCTGGATCGTGACGGTGTCATCAATGAAGACACTGGCTATGTCAGCCAGGTCGATGACTTCCATTTTCTGCCCGGAGTCATAGACGCCCTGCAGCTCCTCAAAAAGAAAGGCTATCTGCTGGTCGTTGTGACCAACCAGTCCGGAATCGCCCGCGGCTACTTCAGTGAAGATGACTTCATGAATCTGACCGAGTGGATGGATTGGTCACTGGCGGATCGGGATGTGGACCTCGATGGCATCTATTTCTGCCCCCATCATCCGGATCACGGCGCCCCCTGTGATTGCCGCAAACCGGAGCCAGGCATGCTGCTGTTGGCGCAACAGGAATTGGGGGTCGACATGAGCCGTTCCTATATGGTGGGTGACAAGCCTTCCGATCTGAAAGCAGCGAGCAATGCCGGGGTCGGTCACAAGATCATGGTCAGAACCGGTAAGCCGGTTACCGAAACGGGTAGCGCACTGGCAGATGCCATCTATGACAACCTGCACGATTTTGCCATCGCGGTGCCTGCAGCAAGCTGATTTCGCCGGTTTAATATGCCAATTGGTGGCTTTGTGAGCGAACGAACAGCGAAAGCCATCTTTTTGCAATTATCCCCTTGCCAGAACGAATTCACTCCCTATAATGCGCCTCCATCGACACGGCAAGCGGCAACGCAGAAAGCCTAAGTCGATAACCTCGAAAAGCCTTTGCAAATAAGGCTTGACTCGAGAAGGCGGTTGAGTAGAATGCCACT
>NZ_JAAKUB010000054.1:0-646 GCF_049174935.1 Aeromonas sp. 600886
TCCTTCATCGCCTCTGACTGCCAAGGCATCCACCATGTACGCTTAGTCACTTAACCATACAACCCCAAGAAGTGTCGGTGAAACCGGCACAGCTCGTTGTCGTACAACAAGGACCAAATAAAATTTGGTTTTCGCCAAGAAGTTTCCAAAGCACTTGTAACAAATGTTTGAGAACTACTTTTTAAATCAGCTTTCCAGATTGTTAAAGAGCATGTTTGCAACGGCGCAAGGCCGAAGAAAACAGAGTTAAGAATCAGTTTCTTAACTCTGCATTCTTAAGATGCGAAGAGAAGTGGCGTCCCCTAGGGGATTCGAACCCCTGTTACCGCCGTGAAAGGGCGGTGTCCTAGGCCTCTAGACGAAGGGGACCCCGAGTCTGCTTTGCAGTGCTTGCGCACTGAGACAACAGGTAGCAGTAAACTGCTATTCACATCCCGTTATCCGGCAGAAGAGGTTTTCTCTCATCCATCCCGAGGGCTGGACAACAGAAGCTGATGCATCTCTGCACCAGGTCTTTGCTCTAACTACTTTGAATCAAGGCAATCTGTGTGAACACTCAACAACTTCGTCATCTTAAGGTAAGGAGGTGATCCAACCCCAGGTTCCCCTAGGGTTACCTTGTTACGACTTCACCCCAGTCATGAAT